>JAADYY010000351.1 GCA_010092805.1 Chloroflexota bacterium
GACCGGCCCACACATGCACACGAATTTGTGTTTATGTTCTCCAAGAGTCAGAAATATTATTATGATCGGTCGCACATGCTGAGCGAAACCGGCGCGAATATTCAGTCGGTGTGGCGCATTGGCGGCAGCCCGTTTACTGGGGCGCATTTCGCCGTGTTCCCGCCGGAACTGGTTGAGCCGATTCTCTTAGCTTCCTGCCCCAAAGCGGGTATTGTTCTCGACCCATTTGGTGGATCGGGCACGGTCGGCTTGGTGGCGAAGCAACATGAGCGTCGCTACATTTTGTGCGACATTAGCGCAGAAAACGTCGAACTCGCCAAAAAGCGCATTGATGAAGGGGTGACTGTCGACGATAAACGGCGGCTCGCTTCAATGGGTATCAAGCAGCTCTCTTTCGATGAGTTGGCGGGTGATTAGCATATCAATTTCCTGATCGCCGCCCAGCGCCTATTCAGCACGGTGGAAGCGTCAGCCAGCGCATGATGCGTCTATCCGTCTGCTGCAACGCACCTCCCCCTCTCACATGATAGAACAAATAGGCTAAGGCTGTGAAGCGGTGTTGCTTGCGCTGAGGCGTGGCTAATGCGGGGTGGCAAGCGCGGTGGGCACTATACACCCCGCCGCGCGTGATCTATAATCTAACAAACGTATGTTCTAGATCATGAGACCGATGGCGAAAACACGCACAAAATACGTCTGCCAGAACTGCGGACGCCAATCCCCCAGCTACATGGGCCGCTGCCCAGCGTGCCGTGAATTCAACACGATGGTGCAGGAAGTTGAGGAAGTCGCGCGCCCGGCCAGCCGCAAAGCCGAGGCCCGCCGCGCCGCCGTCCCGCGCGGTGAGCCGCAGCGCCTCAGCGAGATCAGCACAGAGGCGGGCGAACGTTGGCGTGTGCCGATGGGCGAATTCAACCGGGTGCTTGGCGGCGGCATCGTGCCGGGGAGCATCATCCTGCTCGGCGGCGATCCAGGCATCGGCAAGTCGAGCCTGCTGCTGCAAACCTGCGCTGCGCTCTCGCAGACGGTTGGGCGCGTCCTGTACGTGAGCGGTGAGGAAAGCGCCCGGCAGATCAAGCTGCGTGCCGACCGCATGGAATTGCAAGCCGACGACCTCTACCTGCTGACCGAGACCAACCTCAGCGACATCCTCGAACACGTCACGCAGATTGACCCGACTGTGCTGATAATCGACTCGATCCAGACAATCTACACAGAGCAAAGCGAATCGTCGCCGGGCAGCGTGACCCAGGTGCGTGAGTGCGCCTCGCGCTTGCAGATGCTCGCCAAAACCAGCGGCACGAGCGTCTTTCTGGTCGGTCATGTCACCAAAGAGGGCAACATCGCCGGGCCGCGCGTACTCGAACACATCGTCGATACGGTGCTCTACCTTGAGGGTGACCCGTTTCAGGCCTATCGTCTGCTGCGCAGCGTCAAGAATCGCTTTGGGGCCACCAGCGAAGTCGGGGTATTCGAGATGTCCGGCCTCGGTTTGGTTGAGGTGCCGAACCCGTCGGAGTTTTTCCTGGCGGAGCGCGTCACCAACGCGCCCGGCACCGCCATCGCCATCACGATGGAAGGGACACGCCCGCTGCTCGTTGAGGTGCAGGCGCTCACCAGCCCCACGACGTTCGGCAACCCGCGCCGCACCCCCAACGGCGTCGATTTCAACCGCCTGCTGTTGATCGGTGCCGTGCTCACCAAGCGGATGGGCCTCAAGCTGTACGAGCAGGATATTTTCATCAACGTGATCGGCGGTTTGAAAGTGGGCGAACCGGCGTCCGATCTGGCGATGGCGACGGCCATCGCATCCAGCTACTACGACAACGCCGTCCCCGCCGATTTGGCGATTGTCGGTGAGGTGGGGCTGAGCGGCGAACTGCGGGCCGTTTCCCAACTGCCCGCCCGGCTGAACGAAGCGGCCAAAATGGGCTTTCAGCGCGCCTTGATCCCGAAGATCCGCCGCAATGTCGCGGATCTACCGTCTGATCTGGAGTTGATGCAGGCGCGCAACATCGGCGAGGCGCTGGCGATTGCCGTGCCCAAGTAAACGCCGCCCTCAGGCCGATCCGGCAGATTGATCAGAGGTCGCGCCGTTCGCTAGATCATCGCGCGGTGAGTCGGGGGTGGCTGGCGCGTTGATCGCAGGGGTGTCGACTTTTGGCGCGTCTATGGTGTCCATCGCGGCATCAACGGCGGCATCAACCGTAGCATCGACAGACGGATCGAGCGTGGTTTGCGGCGGTGCGGGCGCATCGCCATGATCGACGGCCTGATCGGATTCAGCGTTCTGATTGGGTGGGGACTCCGGCGGCGGGCCGGCAGGCTTGGCCGAAGCTGTCGGCGTTGCGTCGGTTGGTGGATCGTCGGGCGTGATCGCTGCTGTATCCTCCGGCGGATCGTCCAGATCCCCGTTCAGTTCCCCTATCAAAATGTAGAGCAGCAGCGGATCAGCCTTGCCTTTGATGGGGATGGGGCCGAGTTCTTCGCAGTCGAAGTGCTCGCGGATGGCCTGATACACATCCTCGGTGATCAAGATCTGGTTGGCGGCGGCGTGATGCATCAGCCGGGCCGCGACATTGACCGAGTCGCCCAGCACATTGAACTCACGCCGCCCGCGCGCTGCGCCGATTTCGGCGGCAAACACTGGCCCACGCGCCATCCCAATCTGGCAGCGGACGCGCACCTGCCGCGTTTGCAAATGCACTGGCGCGATGCCCTGGATGAGCCGGTTGATCTCGGTGGCGACGGCGGCGGCCCGCAGCGGATCGTCGGTGTGGCTGGTGGGCACGCCGAAAAAGATCAGCGCGTCTGACCCATTCAGATGATAAGTCACCTTCTTGAGCACGCCGCCATGCGCTTCGACGACGGCGTTGATCAGCGCGAAGACGCGGGCAAACAGCCCCGCGACCAGCGGTTCTTCACCATCCTTGAGGTGATCGGCAGCGTCGGGCAGCCCGATCAAGCTGACGAACATCACGGTGAGTTCGGCGAAATCGGGCGGGATTTGCCGTTTGGCGGCGTTTTCGACCAGCAAACGCAGCACCCCCAGCGGCTGATAACTCGCCAGCGGCTCGACAATCGCCAACGCGCCTTCGATGGCGCGCACGAGACTCGGCACACTGCGGTCGAGCAGCAGCATACTCGGCAGCCGGTTCCCCCACGCTAGATCCCAATCGCCGAGCTGATCGTCGGGCACGTCATCTACCACCAGCCAGTGGTCGGAGCCATTCGGCGCAAAGCCGAACTGATCGCGCAAACGCGCATAAGCCATGCCAGAGACATTGACGCGGCCCGGCACCCCATGCCCTTCGGCCTGCTTCGTCCGCTGCACCGTCGTTCCCAGCAGCACATGCTCCATGCGCAGCGGGGTGCCGACATCGGCGGTGAGGTAGCGCCCGCTGTGGATGCCGATGCGCATTTGCAGCGCGAATTCGCCACCCGGCGTCTTGATCGTCTGAAAGCGGCGCATCGCCCGCTGCATCCGCAGCCCGGCGCGCACGGCGTAGAGCGCATCATCCGGCACTTGATCGGGGTGGAACTGGATCAACAACGCATCGCCGGTGAATTCGAGGAGATTGCCGCCCGCTTTGCTGACGATTTCGAGGATGGTGCCGAAGTAGTCGTTGAGGATCGTCAGCAGGGTGGCACCGCCCGCGCTGCCCAGCGCGGCATGGGCGCTCATCAGCGGGGTGAAGCCGCGCAGGTCGGTGAACATCAACGTCCCTTCAACCCAGGTGTAACGCAGCGAGCCAGGTTCCGGCGCTGCCTGCGCCAGATCACGCGGCACATGATCGTAGAGGCTGCGCTGCAATGTACGCAGATGCTCGAACACCCGCTCCAACGTCTCCGGCGACGGATCGACCCAGGCGGCGGCGTAGAGCGCGGCGGGGAGCAGAGTGCGCAGGCGCGGTTCGAGCGCTTTGAGCGGAGAAGCGGCTTGGATTTGCATTCGTGAAACAAATTCTATCTACAAACGCCTAGCAGACCGACCTTTATTATAGGCGGACTCAATCGTTTGTACGTCAATCCAAACCGAAAGCGAATGGCTTTGCAACGGTACTCTATCGAAGTGAACAGCAGTCTGTAAAGCGCATCAATCGTTAAGCTAATCGCCCGCTAACTCATCGGCTTGTCGGATGTGATGATTCGGGTAGAGGCATGTTCAGAGGGCGGC
>JAADYY010000352.1 GCA_010092805.1 Chloroflexota bacterium
ATCGGGCTGCTGCTGATCGCGTCGTTGGCGGCGGCGATTTTGACGACCGCACCGCTGACGATGCTCCGGTCGGTCGGTGCGGTGATCCCGCTGGCGCTAATCATTGGGGCGGGCGCGGCACTGATCGAGCGGTTGAGCGCACGACTGACCCCGATGCGGGGGCTGGCTGCCGCTGCCCCTGCGCTGCTGATCGCGTGGGCGGGGATCAACAGCGGCGGCGCGTTTGCCGACTGGCTCGCCAACCCGGATCTGTTCATGCCGATGGAGCAGCACATTTACGACGGCATCGACCGGCTGGCGGCGGATACAGCCGACTCTCCGGTGTACCTGACGCCATTCACGCCGAGTCATCCGGTGGTGCGGCTGCGCGCATGGACGCTAGCGCCGCGCCCGGTGGGGGCGTTTGAGCCAGATGAGTGCCTGGTAATGTCCGCAGCGGCGCAAGCCGATTACTTCGCGCTGCTGCTGTTTGATCCGGGGTTCGCGGCGCGCTTCGAGCGCTGGGCGGCGGTCGAGCCGCGCTACATGGACGCCGCCACGCGCTACGCCATTTATCGCATCGCCCCCGATCAGGCGCGGTTAGCGATGACCGCTGCAGCCCGCTTTGCTGATCGGTTGGCGCTGCGCCTTGCTGAGCCACCCCCGGATCCGGTGTCGCCCGGCGCGGTGCTGCATGTCGAGCTGCTGCTGCGTACTGATCCGCCGCTTGAGCGTGCGGATACGTTGTTTCTACACTTGTACGGCGCGGATGATCGCGTGATCCACAGCCAGACGGATCGCCCGCTGTGCCGCAGCTACCCGCCGTCGCTCTGGCGCGCCGACGAGACGATCATCCAGGCGCTGCCACTGCCCATCCCCGCCGAGATCGCGCCGGGCGCGTATCGCGTGGCCGTTGGTGTGTACAGCAGCTTGAGCGGTGCGCGGCTGCCCGTCACCGCGCCGACCGATCAGCCCGATTTTGTGATCCTGCATACCCTGACCATCGATCATGAGTCGTAAACTGCGTTGTTTACGTTTTTACTTGGCCGCCGCTGGCGTGCTGCTGCTGGCGTTCGGGCTGCGCGTCCATACGCTGGGCGTGAAAGCCATCTCCGGCGATGAGGCGTTCGGCTGGATGATGATCCAGCAGCCGTTTTTTGACGTGCTCAGGCCGCAGCAGGATTTGCACCCGCCGTTGTATCACGCGGCGGAGTGGTGGCTGGCCCGGCTGGTCGGCGATACCCCGTTTGGGCTGCGCTTCGCCGCGCTGATCTTCGGGGTGCTGGCCGTCGCGGTGACCATCGCTATCGGCTGGCGGCTGATCCCAACGCGGCGCACGTTCGGGCTGATCGCTGGGGGGCTGCTGGCCGTCTCGCCGATCAACATCTATTGGTCACAGGATGCGCGGCTGTATACGCTGCTCGTGCTGACGACAGCCATGAGCACCTGGGCCTTCATCCGGTTGAGTGTCCGCCTCAGCCAGCCGCCTCGCGCAGATCATCGGCGGTGGGGGGCGTGGCTGGCGTATTTCATCACGACACTGGCCGCGATGTACACGCAGTACGGCGCGTTCTGGGTGATCGGCGCGCAGAATGTGGTGGTGCTGCTCAGCGTGACCCTGCCCGGCTGGACGATCTGGCGTGGGCGGCGGGCGTTGGTGTGGTTCGCTGGGCAGATTCTGCTCGCGCTGATCTATCTGCCCTGGGTGCTCGCGCAGATCGGCTTTCTGGCGTCACCGCAGAACGTCCGCGCCGAGGGCTTCACGCCGAGCTTTGCCGGGATGATCGCCGTTGCGGAGACGATCCTGGCGTCGTGGGTGTCGGGCGCGGCGGCTGGCGGCCCGCTGACCGCGCTGGCTATCGCTGCCGGGCTGATCCTCGCTGTGATCGGCGGCGCGTGGATCTGGCGGCGGTCGCGCTGGCAGGCCGCGTTGATCGCGTTGTGGGCCGGGCTGACGCTGCTGGTGATCGTGCTGTTCTCACAGTTGATCGATTACTTCGAGCCGCGTTTCGCCATCGCCGGGACGGTGGCCTTCGTGCTACTGGCGGCGGCGGGGATCATGGCGCTGCTGAAGTGGCGGTGGATCGGTGGGTTGGTCGGCGCTGCGTTGCTCGCGCCGCTGCTGATCGCGGGGGCGGCGGCGAGTGTGGGGTGGTATCAGCAGCCGCCGACGGCCAAGAGCGATTACGGCGACATGCTCGCGCAGATCACTGAGCGGACGCAGCCCGGCGACATGATCCTGTTCAGCAATCCGGGGCAAATCGCGCTGATGACCTACTACGCGCCGCCGACGCCGCACACCCTGCTCGACGTTGGCGCGGTCAACAGCCCCGGCACAGCGGATTATCTGGCTGAGGTGGTTGGCCCGGCGGCGCGGGTGTGGCTGGTCGAATTCGGCGATCCAATTGGCTTCGATGCGCTGCGTCTGGTGCCAAATTGGCTGACGGCGCGCGGCTTCCGCACCTGGGCGTTCGACTATGCGGGCGGGCAGGTCGCGCTCTACGATCTGCGGGCGGCGGCGCAGGCGGCAGAATGGCAGCCGCTCGATGCTCGCTTCGGCGACGCGATCCGGCTGGCGGCGTACCGGCTGGCCCGCGAGGGTGATCTGGTGCGGCTGTCGCTGCGCTGGCACGCTTTGGAGACACCGGAAGTGAATTATCACGTCGGCAACTACATCCTTGATGCGGATGGCGTGCTGGTGGCGCAGAACGACGGCGTTCCGCGTGGCGGCGCGGCCCCGACGACAGCGTGGCAGCCCGGCGACGTGATCGAGGACAACTACGCGATCACCCTACCGCCGGATCTAGCGGCGGGGCGGTACACTGTCGCGGTCGCGCTCTACACGTTCCCAGAATTGATCCGCGCACCGGTCAGCGGGGCAGACACCCGCACGCCGGAGGATGCGTTGGTGGCGACGTTCAGCTATCCTTAGCTTGGGTGTGCGCCGAATTGGCGATCTTGTGCCCCATAGTGTAAACTTGACCTTAACAGGTTGGGTTGGGGTTAAAGCGCGCGCACGTTGGGCAGCTTGAGATAGATCTGAGATGGGTCGTTGCTGAGATGG
>JAADYY010000353.1 GCA_010092805.1 Chloroflexota bacterium
CTGACGACCAAGCCCCAGCTTGTCACCGACC
Organism: Chloroflexota bacterium; assembly: GCA_010092805.1. GTDB lineage: Bacteria > Chloroflexota > Anaerolineae > Aggregatilineales > Phototrophicaceae > Flexifilum. The sequence goes on from JAADYY010000353.1 coordinate 32, forward strand.
CAACGGATGCGCCTGCTTTGCGCACGCCGACGGCCCTCGATGCGCAGCGCGTGCGCCAACATTCGATCATGCGGGTGCGCCCGGAAGCCACGCGCATCCCGCCCTCGATGCGCACGACATCGACGCTGCCCACCGCCGATCCGGCAGATGAAGTGGACGCACTGTCGCGGGAATTCGGTGGGCTGCCAGACATTGATGCGGAAGGGCCGATCACAGCGCTGCCACCCGCCGAAACCGACCCAAATTCGCCGAATTTCAACGCGGTTGGCACGGTTCAGGAGCCGACGGCCAAAGGGATGCCGCTGATGGTCGAACGCCCGGACGGGCGGCTGAAGCGCTACTTCACGGTGGATGGGTTGCAGGAGGCGAAATACGTCGGCAAGCGTGACCCGAATCTGCCGCCGCTGGATCTGATGCAGGATGTGGAATTGAGCCTGCCGGAAGAACAAGAGATCAACCGCAACGTCGTGCTCATCGAGAATACGCTGATGGAGTTCGACATCGACATCGATGTGGTGGATGTCAACATCGGCCCGACCGTGACACAGTATGCGGTGCAGCCGTTCCGCGAAGTCTCCGGCGCTGAGGGTGGCACCAAGCTCAACCGCACGCGCGTCAGCAAGATCGCTTCGCTAGCGACGGATCTGGCGTTGGCGCTTTCGGCCAAACGGTTGCGGCTGGAGACGCCTGTCCCTGGGCACAGCTACATCGGCATCGAAGTGCCCAACAAGAACCCCAGCACGGTGGCGCTGCGCTCGGTGTACGAGAGCCGCGCGTTTCAAGATCAGGCGCAGAAGAAGAAGTCACCGCTGTTCATCCCGTTGGGCCGCGATGTGACCGGCGCAGCCGTCGGCATCGACCTGGCGCAGATGCCGCACCTGCTGATCGCTGGGACGACGGGTTCGGGCAAATCGGTGTGTATGGCGGCCATCGCCACCGCTTTGATCCTCGACAACATGCCGGATCAAGTGAAGCTGATCATGCTCGATCCTAAAATGGTGGAGCTGAGCCGCTTCAACGGCCTGCCACATCTGATCGGCCCGGTCGAAACCGATCAGGAACGGATCATTGGGGTGCTGCGCTGGTGTACCCGTGAGATGGATCGCCGCTACAAACTGCTCGAAGAGCACGCCGCCCGCAACATCGATACATTTAACTCCAGGCTGGGCAAGCGGCGGCGCGAAGAGCAGCTCCCGTACATCATCATGATGGTTGACGAAATCGGCGATTTGATGTTGAGCCACCCGGAAGAAACTGAGAAATCGCTCACGCGGCTGGCGCAGATGGCCCGCGCGGTGGGGATGCATCTGGTGGTGGCGACGCAGCGTCCGAGCGTCGATGTGATCACCGGCTTGATCAAAGCGAATTTCCCGTCGCGGATCTCGTTTGCCGTGACTTCGGGCGTCGATTCGCGCGTGATTCTCGACACGATTGGGGCGGAAACGCTGATCGGGCGTGGCGATATGTTGTACCAGCCCGCCGACGCGCCCAACCCCCGCCGTATTCAGGGCTGCTTTGTCTCGGACGATGAGGTGCGCGCGATCACCAACTACTGGCGCGACTGGCACCAAAAGCAGATCGACGCGGGCAAAGCCGAAAAGATTCGCATTGGCCCCTGGGAGCGCGGTCTGACGCGGCGCGAATTCTTGGCCGAAACCGACCCGATGTTGGAGCAGGCCATCAGCCTGGTGATCGCTGAGCGGGAAGCGTCCGCCTCGCTGATTCAGCGGCGGCTCGGTCTTGGCTACCCGCGCGCGGCGCGCATTATGGATCTGATGGAGGAGCTGGGCGTGATCAGCCCCAACAAAGGCGGCGGGCGCACCCGTGAAGTATTGATTAAGCCGGGCAAAGATCCGTTCAAGGATGAGATTGACAAGCGCCTGAAAGGGAGCTAACCACGATGCGAATCACCGTGCCCGCCCGTGTGACTCTGGAAGCGGCCAGCGCGCACACCCTCACGTTGACGGGCGCGCACCGCGAGCGCTTCCAGATCAGCGTGCTCGATCATGACCTGATCCGCTTTAGCCATCACCCGAACGGTGAACCGCGCCTCGACCGGACGTGGTTGATCGTTGGTGCCGATGGCGATGTCCCGCGTGAGGGCCGTCGCCGCGATGATCTCGCGCCGTTTGCGCTGCCGGCGTTTGACACAACTGTCGGCCCGGACGAGATTATGCTGACGACGGCGCAGTTAAGCGTGACCATTGATCTGGCCGATCTGTATTTGCGCTGGGCCGACCGTGAAGGACGCATCTTCGCCAGCGATCTGCCGGGGCGTGCCTATCCGTATGATCGCGCGGGACGGGCGATCTATCATTATCTGGTGCGCGCGCGCGGCGACCGCTACTTCGGCTTCGGCGAGCGCAGTGGGCCGCTCAACAAGGCTGGGCGGCGGATGCGCCTGGTCAATGTGGATGCGATGGGCTACGACGCGCAGCACAGCGACCCGCTTTATAAGCACATCCCGTTCTACATCACGTTCAATCCGGCGCTCGGCATCGCTTACGGCCTGTTTTACGACAACCTGGCGACGACGATCTTCGATATGGGCCAGGAGATCGACGCTTTTTGGGGCGATTACCGCTACTATCAGGCCGACGACGGCGACCTTGACTACTATCTGATTTACGGCCCCACGATTCCCGCCGTCGTCGAGCGCTACACCGCGCTGACCGGTCGTCCGGCGCTGCTGCCGCGTTGGGCGCTCGGCTACCTCGGCTCGACGATGCAGTATACCGAAGCCCCCGATGCCCAGACCCAGCTCGCCCGCTTCGTCGATCTGTGCGGTGAGCATGATATTCCGTGCGATATGTTTCATCTATCGTCGGGCTATACCGCCGATCCAACGGGTAAACGCTACGTCTTCACCTGGAATCGCGACCGCATCCCCGACCCGGACGCGATGGTCGCGCGGTTTCACGGCGGCGGCATTCGAGTCGCGCCGAACATCAAGCCGTACCTGCTGACGACGCACCCCGAATACGACGAGGTCGCCCGAAGCGGCGGCTTCATCAAGGCCGCTGGTGAAGCCGCCAACGAAGATGCGGACGCGGATCGCCCGGCGCTCAGCCGCTTCTGGAGCGGCGGGCGCGGCGAAAGCGCGGAAGGTGCGCACCTCGATTTCACCAGCGAGGCCGGATTCGCGTGGTGGGGCGAACGGATCGCCGATGCGCTGCTGCACTACAATGTCGATGGCATCTGGAACGACAACAACGAATTTCAATTGTGGGATGACGCCGCGCGCTGTGACGGTTTCGGCGCGCCGCTGCCGATTGGCTTGGCGCGCCCCCTGCAAACGCTGCTGATGGCCCGCGCTTCGACTGAGGCGCTGCACCGCCACCGCCCCGATCTACGTCCGTTTGTGCTGTCGCGGGCGGGCGCGCCGGGCATTCAGCGCTACGCGCAAACCTGGTCGGGCGACAACACGACCTCGTGGGAAACGCTGCGCTATAACATCCCGATGGGCCTGGGGTTGAGCTTATCGGGTGTGCCGAACACCGGCCATGATGTGGGTGGGTTCGCCGGGCCGCCGCCTGATCCTGAGTTGTTGGTGCGTTGGGTGCAGCACGGCATCTTTAACCCGCGCTTCGCCATCCATTCGTGGAACGACGACGGATCGGTGACTGAACCCTGGATGTACCCGGCAATGCTGCCGCACATCCGCGCCGCAATCAATTTCCGCTATCGGCTGCTGCCGTATTTTTACGCGCTGATGTTCGAGGCGGCGCAAACGGGCCACCCGATCATTCGCCCGCCTGTCTACGAATTCCCCGACGACCCAAATCTGGATCAGTTCGACGCCGACTTCACGTTTCTACTGGGGCCGTCGCTGCTGATTGCAACCGTATTGGAACCGGACGCCGAGGCGCGCCGGGTCTATTTGCCAGCAAACACGCGCTGGTGTGATTTTCGCGACGGCACCTGGTACGATGGCGGGCAGACGATTGCGGAGCGCGCCGGGATCGCGGACATGCCGCTGCTGGTGCGCGCGGGCGGCATCATTCCGTTGGGCAAGCCGATGCGGCACGTTGGCGAGCAGCCGGATGATCTGCGCGAAGCATATATCTATCCGCCGCCGGAGGGGGGTGAAGGGCACTTCACACTGATCGAGGACGACGGGCGCAGCCTCAGCTATCAGCGCGGCAGCGTGACCCGCGTCCCGCTCAGTTTCACCGCTACAGCGGAACAAATCACCGTTTCAATCGATCCGCCGGCAGGAGATTTCACGCTGCCCTACGCTGCCATCGAATTTGTACTGCCGCCCGGCGACACCCGCCCGGTACAAGGTGCTGCGCTCCGCATCGGTGATGACGGACGCCGCCGCGCTCGCCTGCCAATCCCGGACTAATCCATCCCTTGCGCTGCCGGCTGCGGCGCGTCGATGAATTCGAGATGATCGGTTGTCGCCTGGCTGAGATCGCTGTAGACGCCGCGCAGCGACTCATCCTCGATGGCGGCGGCCAACTGAAACATCGCCTCGCGGGACATCGCGTGCAGGTCGTCGCGCGCCACACGAGGGCGGCCATCGGTCTTGAATTTGAACGGCGGCCCAAAATTGACGTGCAGCGGCGGGCGTTGCAGGGTGAACAGCGGGCGCTGCCAGTTCAGCGTCCCGGAGATGCCCGTTGGCACGATCACGGCGTCGGCTTTGGTCGCCACATACGCCAGACCATCTTTGGGTTCGCTGAGCTGGGTTTGCCGGGTGCCCTCCGGCGCGATCAGGATCAGTTGGCCGCTCTTGACCAGCTCAATCGAATTGGTCAGCGCCTTGCGGTCGATCTCGCTGCGGTCAACGGTGTAGGCACCCCACCAGATCACGAACGGGCCGACGAACGGGCTGCGCAGGGTCTCGATTTTCGTCATGGGGATGACGAAGCGGTTGCGCACCGCCGCCATGCACAGCACCGGGTCGAGCAGCGACAGATGATTCATCATCAGGATCGTGGGGCCGCTGTCGGGCAGGCGCTCTGCCCCGGTGACGGTCAAGCGCGTTAGCAGCCGTAGTGCTCCCTGAATGGCGCTGCGCAGAATCTGCCGCCGCCATGCCAACGACGGCTGCCGCGCGACGTACTCCTCAACTGAGTGCGAGCGTGTCATCGCTTGCCCCGCTCCGAGCGCTCAGCGTTGCGCCGGGCCGGGCGCGATTGCTGTGCGGTGCCTGGCCGCGCCCCCGACGGCTTGTTAGACGATTTGCCGGATGATTTCCGTGCAGGACGGGATGGCTTGTCTGAGTGGGGTTTTTCGGAGCGGTCACCATTCTGCGGGGCGCTGCGGCGGACTGGCTTGGCCTTGGCTTGACGCAACTGCTTGAGTTCCGAGGCTGGGGTCTTCAGCGCTTCGACCTCGCGGGGGGTGAGTTCGCGCCATTCGCCCGGTCGCATATCGCCAAGCTGGAGCATCCCGAGCTGAATGCGCGTCAGTTTACGCACCGGGGGGCCGAGTTGCGCCGCCACCCGCCGAATCTGCCGCTTTTTGCCCTCGGTCATCACCACCCGCAGCACCGTCTCTTTCGTGCCGCCCTTCGTGATGGTGACGATGCTCGGCGCGGCTTTGCCCTCTTCCAGATGTACGCCCTGCTGCCACTTGTCGAGCGTCGCTTGCGTTGGCAAGCCATCCACGACCACGCGATACGTTTTGGTGTGCTGAAAACGCGGGTGCGTCAGACGATGCGCCAGATCGCCGTCGTTGGTGAGCACGACCAGACCGTCACTGTCGGCGTCAAGCCGACCGATGGCGAACAGATGCCCCTCAACCGGCACCAATTCGCGGATGGTGCGCCGATCATCGCCGCGCTGTGCGCTGTTGGTGGTGAGGACGTGCTTCGGTTTGTTGATTGCGATGTAGAGATGAGTCTCCACATCGATTTTCAGGCGCTCGCCGTCGACTTCGATCACATCGACTTCGGGATCGGCTTTGTCGCCCAACGTGACGACTTCGCCGTTGACGCGCACCCGTCCCTGTTCGATCAGGCTCTCGGCGGCACGCCGCGAGCCGACATTGGCCTGCGCCATGAGCTTTTGAACACGTTCTTTCACGATTCGTCGCTTATCACTTGGCTGAATTCTCTACACTCTATTATACGCGCGGATGCTATTCTGCGGCAGGCCTGATCAGGTTTTCTTAGACACGCGGAATTGCAGCGGCGTGCCCAGCAGCAGGCGTGTTTGCGCTTGAAGTGTTGGGATCGCCACGAAGATCAACGTCAGAATCGGCAGCAGGGGAAAGCTGATGAGCGTCAAGAGCCGTTCGCCCAGCGTGGGGGGGTGAGGGCGCGGCGGGCGCACACTCACATCCTGATACCAGAACACAATCCCCAGAATCGAGACGACCGCCAGCGAGATTTGCAACCCGGCGAAAATGGGATCGCTGAAGCCGCGCTCCAACAGCTCACCCAACAGGCCGGGGTTGAGCAGCAGCGGTAGCTGCGACCCCAGCGTGATGATCACCCAGCCAGCCCCAGCCAGCAGAATGTCATGGGCGATGCGCAGCAGCAGCCGGAACGCAGGCCGGAAATCAACTTCGGGGTGCTCCAGCATTTTGGCAATCGTATAGCCGACTTCTTTGCTGCCCCAGGCATGACGTAACGTTTGTTGATAGCGGTTGCGCATCGCGTCCAGCAGGTTATGGCCGCTGGTGGCTTGTGCCAAAAACGGCAGAAATACCCGCTCGATGCTCACCCGTGTCTCGCGGGCGAAGAATGCCTTGATGTACATATGCGACTCATCGGCGATCACGTCCGGGTCCCAGTAGCCGCTTGCTTCCAGCAGCCGCAGACTCAGCGCGTAAGACGAGATCGGCAGCGGTCGCCACCAGGGGGCGGAAAGATGCGCCAGCTCGAACGCCGTCGAATTGGCGTTGACGATGCGCAGCAGCGGATTGATCTCCCAGATGTTGCTGTGGTAGCGAATCGGCGACTGAAAAAAGCGCAGATGCCGCTCTGGGTTGAGCGCGAACAAGGCGGTCAGGGCGAAAAAGTGGTGCGGATGCCACAGGGTATCGGCATCCATCGTCGTGACCAGGATATGATCGAGGTTGTAGCCCAATTCATCGACCAGTTTGCGCTTGACCCAGCGTGCTGCCCAGGCCTCATTCGAGGATTTACACTGCATCTCACCCGGCAGGCCGCGTGGATGCACCGTGTAATGCATGTGAGCGAAACGGTCGGCGTATTCTTTGCGCAGCAGCCGCGCTTTCTCGGTACAGCCCGGCTCGGCGGCTTCCATCGCCAGCACAATGGTCAGCGCGCGGCAAGCGTCGCGCTGCTGCGCCAGGTTGTCGAGCGTCGTGCGCAGCACACTGAGCGGCTCTTTGTAATTCGGGATGATCACAATGTGGTGGACATCCGCCCATGCCAGCGAGCCGTTCGTTGCGTGCTGCTGATAGTAAGCGCACCAATCGATGCGCTCCCAGCGCTTGATTTTGCGCAGCCCAATCACATTGGCGATTCCGGCGAGTGCAAAACGAACCGCCGAATACGCCGCAACGAGTGTCGCGATCAGCAGCAGGGTACGCGGAAACGCCACCGCCATTGCCAGGCAGAGTAGCAGCGCGCCCCACGCCAGAAAGCCGGGGATGCCGTCGAGCACCCGCTCCGGGATGGCAGGTGGTGGATTACCCGCCCAGATGGATTGCCCAACGCCAAGTTGGACATTATTGCGACGGCCACCGCCGGATTGATAGGGCACGCGCTCTCCTAAACACTCTTGAACTGGCTGATTAGCGAGGATAAGCCAAGCAGCAGCGATTCGCAAACATGCTGACCTGCATCAATCATCGCTGGCCGCTTCGCCTGTCCGCACCGAGGCCGACTTCGTCCCTTTGATTCCCTTCAGGCCGCGCGCTGCGGTCACAGAGATCAAGTTCGTTTGATAATTATAGGTGTTGCGGCGTTTCTCGGCGTGGGCGTCGCGGGCCAGGCGCACCAGCTCATCGACGACCGCACCCGGTGAAAGGCCGCTCGCCTGCCACAAATAGAACGCCAGCGAGCCGGGCATGGTGTTCAGTTCGTTGAGGTAGATTTCGTTTTGATCGGGCCGCACCAGAAAATCGATGCGCGCAGTGCCGCAGCCACCGACGCCACGAAACGCCGAGATTGCCAGTTCTTGAATCCGCGCTGCCAGCGCAGGCTCAAGCGGGGCAGGCAGCAGCCGATCTGCGCTTTTCATGCCTTCACTGCCGCGCAGATACTTTTCTTCATACGTCAGGAATTGCTGCCACGAGACGGGTTGCTCCAGGGCCGACGCGCGGATCGTTGCGCCGCAGCCGAGCACCGCGCAGTTAATCTCGATGCAGTCGGTGACCGCGCTTTCGACCAGAATCCGGCCATCCAAGTTTGTCGCCACATC
>JAADYY010000354.1 GCA_010092805.1 Chloroflexota bacterium
CATCGTCTTGCTGACGCTTTCGCTGTTCGTCGAAAACTTTCTGACCACGCGTAACACCATCAATGTACTGATGCAGTCCGCTGCGCTCGGCTTGATGGCGATTGGTATGTCCGTCGTCTTGATCGGCGGCGGCATCGACCTCTCGATTCCGAGCGTGATGGCCTTCAGCGCCATCGTTGGGGCCATCTTCATGCGCGATGTCGGCAGCCCCGTGATCGGCGCGGCGCTGATGGTCGTCGTCGGCACCCTCGCGGGCTGTATCAACGGTTACGCAGTCGCTTACCTGAAAATGATCCCGTTTGTGGTCACGCTGGCGATGATGACGATCATGACCGGTGCGTCGATCTGGATCACGAATTCGGTCAGTGTGCCCATCTACTCATTCGACTTCATCGACGCCGTGCTCTACCGGGTGGGCAACGTGCCTGCCCCGGTGATCTTCGTCGCTATCATCACGGTCATCGTGTTCTTCATCAGCAGTCGCAGCCTCTTCGGGCGCTGGCTGTACGCGGTGGGCACCAACGCCGAAGCGGCGCGTGTCGCTGGCATCCCCACCAGGGGCGTGCTGTTCGGGACGTATATCGTGAGCGGGTTTTTCGCCGGGCTGGCCGCGATTGTTGTTGCGGCCCGTTTGGGCGCGGCGTCCGCCAGCATTGGCCCTGACCAGTTGGTGCTCGACATCGTCAGCGCGGCGGTCGTCGGCGGCGTGAGCATCTACGGTGGCGTCGGCTCGCCATTGGGTGCGGTCGTCGGCGCAGTGATCATCACCTTGATCAGCAACAGCATGAATATGATGCAGGTGCCCTACACCGCCACCCTGATCATCAAAGGCATCGTGATCATCGCGTTCGTCGCCCTCGATGGGCTGCGCCGCCGCTAATCCACGCCCATCGACGACTAGAGCGAGGCAATTTAGATGACGGCACCACGTTTACAGATGGTGGACATCAACAAGCATTTCAGCGGCGTGCAGGCGCTGAAAGATGTGAGCATCGAGGCACACGCCGGGGAAGCGCTGGCCCTCATCGGCGCGAATGGGGCGGGCAAAAGCACGCTCATGAATGTGCTGGGCGGCGTGATCGTCCCCGACAGCGGTGAGATCTACCTGGATGGGCAGCCCGTCGCGATCCGTGCGCCGCTGGACTCGATGCACGCCGGGATCGCGTTTGTGCATCAAGAGATGGCGATGCTGCCGACGATGACCGTCGCGGAGAATCTGTTCATCACGACCTTTCCGGGGCAGCGCGGCTTGATCGACCGCCGGACGATGCACCGCGAAGCCGCTAAAGTGCTGGAACGGCTCGGCTGCCAATTCGACCCGTCAACGCCCGTCTATCTGCTCGGCGCGGGCGATCAGCAGATGGTCGAGATCGCACGGGCGCTGCTGACCTCACCGCGCATCATCATTTTCGACGAGCCGACCTCGTCGCTCACGTCACGCGAGAAAGATCGCCTGTTTGAGGTGATGCAGTCGCTGAAGCAGGACGATGTGGCGACGATCTTCATCACCCACTTCCTCGATGAAACCTTCCGCATCTGCGACCGCGCGGTGATCTTGCGCAACGGCATGGTCGTCGGCGAGGACGCGATCACGAATTTGACCTACGACCACGTCGTCGAGCTGATGATCGGCTCGGCGGATTGGCAGGCGGAAGCCGCGCACGCCGCGCACGCCGTCGGTGACCCGGTGCTGATCGTTGAAAATCTCAGCCGCGAGGGGGTGCTCACCGATGTCTCGTTCCAACTCAACCGGGGCGAGGTGCTGGGGTTGTGGGGGCTGTTGGGGGCCGGGCGCACCGAACTCGCACGCGCGATTGTCGGCCTCGACCCGATTGATCACGGCGCGCTGCAAATCGAGATCGATGGTGAATTACGCAGCGTCCGCCCGTCACAAGCGCAGAAATGGATCGGGCTGATCACCGAGAACCGGCGCAGCGACGGCCTGCTACTGCCGATGCCCGTCGCGCAGAACATCTCGCTGGCGAGCCTGCCGAAGTTGGTGCGGTTCTGGCCGTTCCTCAACGCGAGCCAGGAGCGGGAAATGGCGCAGCAACACGTCGACCGGATGCAGGTCGTCGTCGCCGATCTGGAGCAGCCGGTCGAGACGCTCAGCGGCGGCAACCAGCAGAAGGTCATCGTCAGCCGCTGGCTGGAGCTGCAACCGCCGATCTACATCATGGATGAGCCGACGCGCGGCCTGGACGTGAGCGCGAAGGCCGAAATCCGCAGCATCATTCTGGAGTTGGCGGCGCAGGGCGCGTCGATCTTGCTGGTTTCGTCCGACATCGATGAGATCATGACCCTCAGCGACCGCTTCATTGTGCTGGATCGCGGTGCTTTGGTGAAAACTTTGCCGCGTGGGGCCGCCAAAGCGGAACTGATGGCCGCGGCTGCGGGCGCGACTCTCAACGAATAGACACGCAACACATAGCGGACCGGGAAGATTACGACGAAAAGATGATGGTGAAAAATCAGCGGGTACTCCGCATTCAGGAAGTGGTGCTGTCCTACGGCTTTGTGATCGTGCTGGCGGTGGTGTTTGGCTTCTTCGCGCTGGCGACGCCCAACTTTCTCACGCTCGGTAATTTGATGGGCATTCTGCACGCCGCCGCGCCGCTGCTGATCATCGCGTCTGGCCTGGCGCTGGTCGTGATGATGGGCAAGATCGACATTTCTGTCGGCTCGATTGCGTTTTTGTCGTCGGCCATCGGCGTACACCTGATGGTGAATCTGGACGTGTCGCCGATCATCAGTTTGCTGGTGACGCTGGCGACCGGCAGTTTGCTGGGGATGCTCAACGCTTTCTTCATCATTGTGCTGCGCGTCAACCCGTTGATCACGACGTTGAGCACGATGATCACTTTTCGCGGTGTGGCGCTGGAACTGACCAGCTCGCGTGTGATCAGCTTGCCGGAAGAAGTGCGTCAGCTCGGCAACGCGAGCGTCGGCCCGGTGTTCGTCGATGTGATCCTGGCGCTGGCGCTGCTAGTCGTGATCTATGTGCTGCACCGCCGGACGGTCTTCGGGCGGCACATCATGGCGATTGGCAACGAGGAGCGCACCGCGCAGCGCCTCGGCGTGGAAGTGCGCCGCATCACATTTCTGAGCTACATTCTCTCCGGGTTCCTGGCGAGCGTGGGCGGTGTGCTGAGCACGTTGCAGGTGGGCGCGATCACGTCGTATCTGGGCAGCGGCCTGGAATTCACCGCGATTGCCGTGATCGTCATCGGCGGGGTGAGTCTGTTTGGCGGCTCCGGCTCGATCATCCCCGGTGTGCTGCTGGGCGTGCTGACGCTGGAGATCATCCG
>JAADYY010000355.1 GCA_010092805.1 Chloroflexota bacterium
AACGTCGATGCGCTGCGCATCCGCGAGAGCCTGGATCTGCTGCTTGCGAAGCTGCGCGATGTGCTGGCGGTGTTTGCCGAACGCATTGGGCAGTTCGCAGCCACCCCAACGATGGCGTTTACGCACATCCAGCCTGCCGAGCCAACGACGATGGGCTATCGTTTGGCCGTGTATGCACAGGATCTACTCGAAGATTATCAGGCGCTGCGAGCCACACGCCGAAGTCTGCGCGGCAAGGGGTTCAAAGGTGCCGTCGGTACACGCGCCGCCTACGGCGAACTCCTGGCCGACACTGCGCTGACACCGGCGGATCTCGAAGCGTCGATTATGACGACGCTCGATTTGCCCGCCTACCCCATCACTGGGCAAACCTATCCACGCAAGCAGGATTGGCGTGTCTTAAGCGATCTGGCCGGGTTGGCCAACAGCCTGTATAAATTCGCGTTCGATCTACGGCTGCTGCAATCGCCCGTGATCGATGAATGGCACGAGCCGTTCGGCAGCCAGCAGATCGGCTCGTCGGCGATGCCCTTCAAGCGCAACCCTATCCAATCCGAAAAACTCGACAGCTTGGGGCGACTGGTCGCATCGCTGGTGCAGGTGGCGTGGGATAACGCCGCCCACTCGCTGCTGGAACGCACACTCGACGACTCAGCCAACCGCCGCGAGGTGCTGCCGGTCGCGTTTCTGGCCGCTGACGAGATGCTCATGGTCAGCCGCCGAGTTATTTCCGGGTTGCGGATCGATGAAACGGCGGCGGCGCGCAATCTAGAGCGGTTTGGGCTGTTCGCGGCGGTGGAACGGGTCTTGGTGGCGGCAGTCAAAGCGGGCGCAGATCGACAGGCGATTCATGAGCATCTGCGGGTGCAGAGTTTGGGCGCGTGGGCTGCGGTCGCTGATGGTCGCCCGAACCCGCTGCTTGATCTCCTCATCCAAAGTGATCTGCTTGCCGCCTATTTGCCACCCGAACACATTCGTGCGCTGCTGGATGCCGGCGCGTACGTCGGCGATGCGCCGGCGCGTGCCCAAGCCTTCGCCGCTGCGCTGGTGGCGCACCTGGACGATGAAGCTTCAGCTAACCAAGGATAACTGCAATGCCGCGTGCGCTCTTGAGTGTTTACGATAAATCTGGGCTGATTGAGTTTGCAACTGCGCTCTACCAGTTGGGCTGGGATCTGGTGGCCAGCGGTGGTACAGAGCAGCGGCTGCGCGCGGCGGAACTCCCGGTCACCAGCGTTGAACAGCTCACAGGTGTTGGCGAACTCCTCAATGGGCGCGTCAAGACACTGCACCCGGCGATCCATGCAGGTATTCTGGCGCGCGACAAGGACGCCGATTATGCGCAGCTTGCCGAATATGGATACGCGCCGATCAACATGGTTGTCTGCAACTTGTATCCATTTCAGGAGACGGTCGCTGAGCAAGGGGTGACACTCCAGGACGCGGTCGAGCAGATCGACGTTGGCGGGGTGACGCTGCTGCGCGCGGCGGCCAAGAATTTTGTACGCGTCGTCGTGATCAACGATCCCAGCGATTATGATCGGGTGGTGGTGGCGCTGGAAAACGACGGCCAGGTCGATCTGGCGCTGCGCCGCGAATTGGCCGTCAAGGCATTTGCCCACACGCGCGATTACGACACAGCGATTCACGCTTTTCTCTCGCAGGATCTCGCCAACCCCGTGATCATGGAGGCGTTGCCAGAGCATCTTTCGTTCGGGATGCGTCAGGTCGAAGGGTTGCGCTATGGCGAGAACCCGCATCAGCACGCGGCGTATTACAGCCGGCGCGGTGGCACCGGGCCGCTCGGCGGGACGGTACTCGGCGGCAAGAGCCTGTCGTACAACAACATCCTCGATCTCGATGCAGCTTGGCGGGCAGTCAGCAGCTTTACGCAGCCGACCGTCGTGATCGTCAAGCATCTCACGCCCGCCGGAATCGCCACCGCCGAGACGTTGGCCGACGCTTACCCGCAAGCACTCGCATCGGATGAGCTGTCGGCATTCGGCAGCGTGATCGCGGTCAATCGCATGGTGGACGAAGCGTTTGTTGACGCGCTGGGATCGCTGTTTATTGAGGCCATCGCCGCGCCCAGTTTCAGCGCGGGTGCACAAACGACTTTAGCGGCCAAACGCAAGAACTGCCGCTTGCTGCAAATTCCAGCCTTTTATGATGGTATTGCGCTTGAAGTGCGGACGGTGCATCGCGGGTTTCTAGTGCAGCAGCCAGACGTGGGCGATCCAGAACGGACGGCGTACCAGACCGTCACGGCGCGGCAGCCAAGCGACGGCGAAGTGGAGGCGCTGCAATTTGCATGGAAGGTGGTGCAGCACGTCAAATCGAATGCGATTGTTGTTGCCACCCGCAGCGCGACGCTCGGCGTTGGTGGTGGATTGCCCAGCCGCGTTGATGCGGTCAAGCTGGCGGTCACCAAGGCGGGTGAGCGCGCTCATGGTGCAGCGCTGGCCTCTGATGCGTTCTTCCCCTTCCCTGATGGCGTCGAGGTGGCGGCTGAAGCGGGCGTCCGCGCGATCATCCAGCCAGGTGGATCGATCCGCGACAGCGAAGTGATCGCCGCTGCTGATAAAGCTGGGATTGCGATGGTCTTCACTGGGGTACGCCATTTCCGCCACTGATCGCGCGGCCAGCGCGGGGCCGGCACTGGGCAACTCTGGCTTTGCCGCCCAATTTCAGGCTTGTCAAAGCAGCTTGGCTCTGCTATATTGCTGAATAGTATTTCGTGCAAACGCCACCGTAGCTCAACGGCAGAGCATACGCTTCGTAAGCGTGAGGTTATGGGTTCAAATCCCATCGGTGGCTATACCGCCTATGCCCGCAACAGCGATCCCTCGTTGGCGGGCATTTCTTTTGCCTACCGGGAGGCAGCGCCCCATGAGCGAGCGACCGCGTCCAGTGACAATTGCCGTAGCGGGTGGCACCGGCTCCGGGAAGACGACCACGTCTAATGCTATTCTAGAGCGAGTCGGCAGCCACAATATCGCCTATCTCCCGCACGATTCGTACTACAAAGATCTCAGCGAAGTCCCTGTCGCGGACCGTGACATCATCAACTTTGATCACCCTGATGCCCTCGATACCGCGCTGATGCGCCGGCACATCATCCAGCTTCAGGCCGGGCAAGCCGTCGAGATCCCCGTGTATGACTTCACCAAGCACACCCGCACGCACCATGTGCAGTATGTTGCGCCGCAGCCAATCATCCTCGTTGAGGGCATCTTGGTGTTGGCGGAACAAAGCCTGCGGCCCTTGTTCGATGTCAAAATCTTTGTGGATACCGACGCCGATCTGCGGTTCATCCGCCGCTTGAAGCGCGATACGGCTGAACGCGGTCGAACCGTTGAGTCGGTGATCCATCAATACATGAAATCAGTCCGCCCGATGCATCTGGAGTTTGTGGAGCCGAGCAAGCGCTACGCCGATGTCATCATCCCGGAGGGCGGCTTCAACATGGTGGCCATCGACATGGTCTCCGACCGCATTCGTAGTTTGTTACGGACGCAGACTGCGCCGCAATCAGAGCATTGACTCGCGACTCGCGCACATGCTATACTTTTCGCAACAACTCCATCCACAGATGACCTTGATTGGGAGGAGTAGGCAGCACCACCGCGCCAGAGAGTACGGGTCACCGGCTGCAAGCCCGTTCGCTGTGAACTGCTGAATGTCGCCCATGAGTCGCATGGCTGAACGCCCCAGTAAGCCGTGCCGGGTACGCCCGTTAGCGCGTTTGAGTGCCTGCCAGCGCTGAGCGGTTTCGCGCGCGTGTGGTTGGAAACAAGGTGGTACCGCGAATTCCTCAGCCCCTTTCGTCCTTGTGATGCGAAGGGGCTGTTTTGTTGTCCGTACTCAAAACACATCACCCTATTCACGTTGTATTGCGGGCAACGCGCTCAGCGGCTTGACCGTGCTATATCTGCGGCTGCTGAGTGTGAGTTGTCGGTGTCATGCGGGAGGATGAGATGACCAATAAAATGCCCAAGACCTTCGATTTCGCCGAGGCTGAACCCCGGATTTACGACTGGTGGGAAGCCAACCGGTGGTTCAAGCCAGAGGTCGCAACGCCGGATGCCGAACCCTTCGTGATCAGTATGCCGCCACCCAACGTGACGGGGGCGCTGCATTTGGGGCACGCGCTGTTCAGCACACTGGAAGATCTCATGATCCGCTATGAGCGGATGCGCGGCAAGGCGGCGCTGTGGGTGCCCGGCACGGATCACGCTGGGATTGCCACACAGCTTCAGGTCGAGAAGATGCTGGAAGCGGAAGGCACCAGCCGCGAGGAGATCGGGCGCGAGGCGTTTCTGGCGCGCACCTGGGAATGGAAAGCGGAGTTCGGCGGCCAGATCATCCGCCAGTTGCGCCGCCTGGGCGCGAGCTGCGATTGGGAACGGGAGCGGTTCACGCTTGACGAGGGTCTCTCGGAGGCGGTGATTGAGGTGTTTGTGCGGTTATACGATCAGGGGCTGATCTATCGTGGGCCGCGGCTGGTGAACTGGAGTCCAGGGTTGCGGACGGCGGTCTCCGATCTTGAGGTGGAGCGCGAAGAGGAAAACGGCAAGCTCTACTATTTCAAGTACCCCACTGAGGACGGGAGTCATGTGCCGGTGGCGACGACCCGTCCGGAGACGATTCTGGGCGATACAGCGGTCGCGGTGCATCCCGAAGATCCACGTTACCAGCACCTGATCGGCAAGAACGCGCTAGTGCCGATCACCAACCGCCCCATTCCCATCATCGGCGATACATACGTGGATCGTGAGTTCGGGACGGGGGCGCTCAAAGTGACCCCAGCGCATGACTTCAACGACTATGCGATCGGCCAGCGCCACAACCTGCCGCTGATCAACATCATGAACCGGGATGCCACACTCAACGAGAACGCCGGGCCATATGCCGGGATGGATCGGTTTGCGGTGCGTAAGCAGCTCTGGGCGGACATGGCCGAGGCGGGCCTGACCGACCGCGTTGAGGATCACACGCACGTGGTGCCCCGCAGCCAGCGCGGCGGTGAGGTGGGCGAGCCGCTGATCAGCACGCAGTGGTTCCTCAAGATCCAGCCGCTGGCCGAAAAAGCACTCGAAGCCGTGCGCGATGGGCGTATCAAGATCGTGCCAGATCGCTTTGAGAAGGTCTATTTTCACTGGCTGGAGAACATCGAGGATTGGTGCATCAGCCGCCAATTGTGGTGGGGCCACCGCATCCCCGCCTGGATTGCGGATGATGGTGAGGTCTACGTGGGCAAGACAGCACCACCCAGCAATGGCCGCACGTGGACGCCCGAACTCGACGTGCTGGATACATGGTTCAGCAGTGGGCTGTGGCCGTTCAGCACACTCGGCTGGCCGGAGCAAACGCCGGATCTCCAGCGTTACTACCCCACCCACATCATGGAAACGGGTTATGACATCCTGTTTTTCTGGGTGGCACGCATGATCATGATGGGGCTGTGGTTCACCGATGAGCCGCCGTTCCACACGGTGTATTTGCATGGCCTGGTGCGCGACAAGCATGGCCGCAAAATCAGCAAAACGCTGGGCAACGTGATCGATCCGCTGGACTTGATGGACAAATACGGCACCGATCCGCTGCGCTTCACGCTGGTGACGGGTGGCACGCCGGGCAACGACATCAACCTGGACGAGGGGCGCATCGAACGCAACTGGCGCTTCGTCAACAAGATTTGGCAAATGTCAAATTTCGTGACCGTCAACCTCGACGGAGATCTGCCGGATGCGCTACCGCCGTCCGCCGCGCTGGATTTGCCATCACGCTGGATCTTGAGCCGGCTCAACCGCCTGGTCGATAGCGTCCAGCGGTTGTTCGATAGCTGCCAGTACGGTGAAGCCGGGCGGCAGATCGACGATTTTCTGTGGAGCGAATTCGCGGACTGGTACATCGAGATCAGCAAGGAAGCGCTGTACCAGGGCGACGCCGCCGCTCAAACGAAGGCGCGTCAGGTGCTGGTGTATGCGCTGCGAACGGGGCTGAAGCTGCTGCACCCGTACATGCCGTTCGTCACCGAGGAGATCTGGAAGTATCTGCCCAACCCAGAGGGCGGCCCGTTGATTGTGGCGCGCTGGCCGGAAGCCGATACCGCCCGCTTCGACGACCATGCGGAACGTGAGATGACGGTGCTCATCGACCTGATTCGCGGCATCCGCAACGTGCGCGAGGAGTACAATGTCGAGCCGAGCCGCAAGATCACCGCGTTGGCGCTGCCAGGCAGCTATCAACCGCTGCTGGAAGCCTATCAAGCGGTGTTCGCCCGGCTGACGAATATGGCTGAGGTGCAGATGCTCGCTGCCGACGCCGCAACGCCGGAGCAGGCCGCCTCGATTGTGGTCAGCGACGTGACGATCTATCTGCCGCTGGCAGATTTCGTGGATACCGCTGCTGAGTGCGAGCGTTTGAGCAAGGAGCACGCCAGAATCACGCAGCAGATCGAGCGCGCCAGGTCGATGCTTGGCAATGATCAATTTGTCAGCCGGGCACGCCCGGATGTGGTGCAGCGCGAACGGGACAAGCT
>JAADYY010000356.1 GCA_010092805.1 Chloroflexota bacterium
ACCAATCCATCGATGGATCGAGGGGGTACATGGGGCGGCGGATGCGTTTGAACGGCAGCCGCTCGATGGCTTGATCGACCGCGCCGGGGCTGAGCGCCAGCAGCGCCAGCGGTGCCGCGCGCTTGAGATCTGGCACCAGATAGCCGATTTTGACGACGATGATCTTATGATCGAGCGGTTCGATGCCCAAACGTTGAAAATCGGCGATGTAGTGAAACGGTCGCCGCCGCCCCGTGACGATCACCTGCACACCGCGACTCTGCACGACGGCCTGACGTTCGCCCGGATCATCGGTGGGCAGCAGGAAGATCACCTGGCCTGTCACAGGCACCGCCTCACTCGTGACCGGATCAAGCTTGCCGCCCAACGACAGCGCCACATGCGCACCGACGCCCGCCGCATAACAAATCGCTGCGGCGTCCGGGTCGGCGATGCTGGCGACGACGGCATCCGCAACTTCGTGCGCGAGCAGCCGCTCCACAAACAGCGGTACATCACCTGCGCCGCCCGCTGTTGGGTTATCGCCGGAGTCGCTGATGAAGACGCACGACTCAGGGGCGGCGAGCGCCTGCGCGATGCACTCGTCAATCGACCCGGTGGGCACGCCGAACTGGAACTCGGCGCGGGCGTCCCAGTAAAGCCGCGCCAACCGCGCCGCTTCATGCTCGATCACCCCGCGATCCGTGCCTGTGACGACGACGGTCGCCCCGGCGCGGGGTTCATCCGCCCACACATAACCGACCAGCATCGACGCATCGAGGACGCCGGGCTGCGTATCGGATTCCGGGAGCGCTGCGTAGAGGCGGTCGCCGGGTGCCCATTCGGTGCTGGTGCGCTCGCCGGGCAACACCACCGGGATCTGGATCAGGGCGCGCTGCGGGCGGATGCCGGCGCGCAGGCAATCTACCAGCATCGTGACGGCTTTCTGCCGCGTCGCTTCGACATCGACGTGCGGCGCGGTGCGGAAGGCGGTCAGCATGTCGAGCTGCGCGACTTCACGCGGCGACAGATTCGCGTGCAGATCAAAGCTCGCGCTGATCAGCGGTTCGGGGCCGATGACCGCGCGGATCGCCGTGACCCAATCGCCCTCGGCGTCGTCCATCCCGGCGACATGCATCGCACCGTGCAAATCGAGGTACAGGCCATCGATGGGCAGCGCGGCGCGCAGCAGTTCCAGGAACTCGGCTTTGAGGGCGGCATAGGCTTCCACCGTGACCGATCCGCCGGGCAGCGCACTGGCGTGCAGCAGCGGGGCGAAATCGGCGTCAAAGCCGCTCAGAAACGGGTAGCGCTCACGCAGCGGCGCGCCGCGTATGATGGTAAAATCGGCGTGCCGGGTGGGCAGCGGCGAAAAGGTGCAGCTTTCTGTGGCGATGCCGCCGTAAGCGATGCGCATGGAAGACTCCGTTTCTGCTCGCAGAGCAGCGTAGACCTGAGGGAAAACGACGATGCCCCAGCTTGAAATTGCCGCGCTCAGCCTGGCCGACGCCCGCAACGCCGCCGCCGGGGGCGCAGACAGCCTCGAACTGCTGGCGGATTTGCCCGCCGGGGGCCTCACGCCGGATTTGACGGTGGTGCGCGCGATCCGCGATCAGCTTGACGAGCTGACGCTGCATGTCATCGTGCGTCCGCACGCACGGAGCTTCGTTTACGCGCCGGGTGACATCCAGGCGATTGTAGACCAGACCGCCGCGATTCGGCAAACGGGCGTAGACGGGATCGTGTTCGGCGCGCAGTCGCCCGACGGCGCTCTCGATATTGAGCTGATCAAGCGGGTGGCGACGGCGGCGGCACCGCTCAGCGTGACGGTGCATCGCGCTATCGATACCTGCCGCGACCCAGAGGCGGCGTTGGCGGCGTTGGTTGGTGTGGTGCCGCGCATCCTGACATCCGGCCCGGCGGACTCGGCGTGGGCGGGGCGCGACGGCCTCACCCGGTGGATCAAGCGGTTTGGGGCGGATTTCCGCTTCGTGAGTTCCGGCGGCCTGCGCGCCGAACAGATCCCCGACATGATCGCGACGGGCGTCCACGAACTGCACTTCGGCGGCGCGGCCCGCACCGATGATCAGGTGGATGTGGCGAAGGTCGAAGCGCTGCGGGGTGCGATGCGTTCAGCCTGATTCCGGCGCGCCTCAAGCGGTGAGGTTGCGCCACACCAACGCCGCCGGGCCGAGCGCGGGCGTCTGAATCTGCGAGGGGACGACGCGCAAATCTGCCGAGGCTTCCGGCAGCACCCGCGCTTTGAGCACTGCTTCTGCCGGCTCCAGCAGCCGAGCACCCAGCGCGCCCGCCACGCCGCCCGCAACGACGATCAGCGCCGGGTTGAGCAGCGCCGCGCACCAGGCGAACGTCACGCCGAGCGCCTCCGCCGCTTCACCGATCACGTACTGCGCCAGCGGATCGCCCGCACGGGCCGCCGCGATGATCGCGTGAGTGGTTGGGGATTCATCCGCTCTGAGCAAGCTGCGCGGATACGCGGATCGGTGCTCAGCGACCCCAGCGATCAGCCCCTTCCCCGAAGCGTACATCTCGACGCAGCCGCGCTGCCCACACGAACACAACCGCCCGCCGGGGTGGATGACCATGTGGCCGATCTCCATCGCCATGCCGTTTGCGCCATCGACGATCTGCCCGTTGACGACCGCGCCGCCGCCCAACCCGGTGCCCGCCGCCGCATAGACGAAATTGCGCAGGCCGCGCGCCGCTCCGAATACACCCTCGCCGAGCGCGGCGGCGTTGGTGTCGTTCTCCACCCAGATCGGCGTGCTGAACCCGCCGCTGGCGCGCAGCCCATCCCGGAGCGGGACATCGCGCCAGCCCAGGTTGACGGCACTCCGCGCGATCCCCGCCTCGGCATCGATGGGGCCGGGGCAGGCGACGCCGATCCCGGCGAGATCGTGGCCGCTGCTCAACTGCTGGATCGTCGCGGCCATCCGTGCGATCACCGCGTCGGGGCCGTCGGCGGCCTGCGTCGGTTCGGTGCGCTCGGCGAGCACGTGACCATCATCGGCGGCGAGGACGAACGCGATCTTGGTGCCGCCCACATCAACGCCGACCGCGACTCGCTGTGGTTGTATCCGCATCACTGATCGTCCGCCTCATCTGGCTCAGTCGCCGCTGCTCGCCAGCGCGATGTCGACGTGTGCCTGCGCATCGCGGCGCAGAATGTATTCGTGCAGCGCCAAAACCATCAGCGTGATCACGCACAGCGACAGCCCAATCGCCTCCACGCCGGTCGATTCGGCCAGCACGCCCACAATTCCGGAGAGGATGGCCCCACCTAACCCGGTCACACCCACCTGAAACCCAATCGCATTGGCCGCGTGTCGCCGCCCAACCCGGCGGGGGGTCTCGGCGATGAGGACAGCGAAGATTGGCGCGAACGCGAAGCCCATCAGCGCCAGGCCGATGAAGCCGACGATTTCGGTGACGTTGAGCCACAACAGCGCCGCCCCGATCACGCCGCCGATCATGCTGATCCGCAGGATCAGGGTGTTCGAGATGCGGTCGGCAATCGCGCCCATCAGCAGGCGGCCAACGGTGAAGGTGCCCCAGTACATGCTGATCCAGAAGGTGGCCGTCTCTTGATCGACGCCGCGCCCCTCGGTGAAGAGGGTATTGGAGAGCTGCCCCGCGCCGATCTCCGCGCCGCCGTAGACGAAAAACAACGCCATCATCAGCAGCGCCATCGGGATGCGCAAGGTCTCGACGAGGCTCACCCCACGCTGCGATCCGGCGGGGAGATGCGTCAGGTCAGATTCCGGCTCGCGGATCGTCCAACTGCGCAGAGTCAGCAGCAGCGCGACGATCAGCGCGAGCGGCAGCGCCGCCACGATCAGGTAGCCCGCACGCCACCCGTCCAGGCCAGGGATCAACACGCCGTCGAGGTTGAAGATCGCGAATGTGGCGATGGGCGGCCCCAGCGTCACGCCGATGCCGAAGGCCGCGTGCAGCCAGTTGAGCGGCCCAGCGCTGTAATTGGCGGCGACAAACGTGTTCAGCCCAGCGTCGATCACGCCCGCGCCCATCGCCGCGACAAACGACGCGATCAGCAGCATGATCCACGACGGAGCCAGCACATAGCCGAGCAAGCCACCGCCAATCAACAGGGCACCGATGAGCAGGAACGGCCCCATGCCCAGCCGCACGCTCACCGGGCCGCTGATGAACGTCGTCAGCAAGCGCCCGGCCATCGAGACGCCCAGCAGCACGCCAATATCGCTGAGCGAAACCTCAAACGTGCCTTGCATGTACGTCCAGGCGATGTTGAGCACGCCGTCCGGCGCGCCGATGACGATGAACGCCCCATACGCGATGAGCAACAGCAGCAGCGGACTCGCGTTACGCATGATTTAGTCTCCCGCAGCGGTCTGGGCCGCTGCCCCCGTCGTTGCGCGCATTTGCATGGCGATCATCCGCTCGTGCAGGGCGAAGGTCACCAACATGATGATCATCAGGAACGGGCCGATCACCTCTGGGCTGACGGCGCTCGCCAGCCAGGCCGCGAACCCGACGAGGATCGACGCGCCCAAGCCAGCCACCCCGATCTGAAAACCGATGGCGTTGGCCGCGTGCCGCCGCCCGACGCGCTTGGGTGTTTCGGCGATGAGCGTGGGGAACACGGGCGCGAGTGAGAAGCCCAGCACCACCAACCCGATGAAGCCGACCGTCGGTGTGGGGCTGAGCGTGAGCAGCAGCGCGCCAACGACGCCGCCGAGCATACACGCGCGCAGCAGCGTCAAATTGGCG
>JAADYY010000357.1 GCA_010092805.1 Chloroflexota bacterium
CGTTATAATCGAAGCGGTCGCTCGCAAAGATGATCATGCCGTCTTTGGCCGCCGCGACCTCACGCCCCGTCAGATCAAAATCCAGCCGTCCGGTGCCGTGTGCGTAGAAACTACGCGTCACCGTGCCCCACTGCCCCGCCGGGTACGGCAGCCCATAATTCGTTAGCTCACCGACCGCAACGCGCGTCGGGTCGGCAGGGTCACGGTAAGCATCGAGATCGATCCCGGCACGAATGTGCGGCGGCAGCGCCTCAAACGAGCCGTTGTAACCAGTATCGCCAGGCAAATAGGCCGTCCAGACGCCGCCCCGCCGCACCACCACCAACAATTCGATAATGCCGGTGTAGGGCACATGAGCCTCAACGGCACGTGGTTCCACATAGATCACGCCGCCACCCGCCTCAAGATCGACATCACGGCCCACTTCAACATAGTAGAACGGCGCATTTGGCAGCGCGGCCCGCCCTGTGATAGCTTCGCTGGCGGCAGCCTCAAACGCCGTATCGGTTGGCTGTGCATGGATATTTGACACCAACAGGCTCATTACCAGCAGGATCGCCACTCTGTGCATTCAGAACTCCTCGCTCGGCTTTCCGCATAACTGTAGCATATCCGCATCGATATGGCGGCGAAGTTGTTGGAAGCCCGTTAAAAAGTCACGAAGCTTGTGGCCGAGTGGTTGAAGTTCCCCGCTGGAATCAGGTACAATGCAGTAGACCAATTCGTCGTTCTTCCACTTGCGAACGCAACCTGTTTACAATTAAGCTGACCAATGGGTTCGCCAAACACCGTGAGTGTTTTTCCTCCACGCGTCTGTTACGCTTGTCCGCTGAGGAGTCGACCGAAACCAAGTCATGAAGCAATTTGTTCTCGATCACATCACTGAACAATACAACCAACCGAAGCAGGAAGCCAAGCCACACTTCGAGCGCGACGAGGCCGATATTTATCTCGAATTGGCTGCGGGCAAGACGGTCGCGGTCTATATCATCAACCGTGCCGTGCGCGTACCGGAGATCAAAGCGCGCTATGAAGAGAACACCGCCAATGAGATCCACACCCTCTTCATTGTGGATGGGCGCACGCTGCCAGAGAATCAGACCGAAATCGAGCCACCGCACTGGCTGAGCGCGCTGCACACGCTGACACACAGCCGCGTCTATGCCTATTGGGTCGAAGACCGCAGCGTGACTATTCGCCCCATTCACATGGAATGGAAGTGGGGCACGGCACCGCGCAAGGTCGAATATGGCCCGGTCGTGGATGTGCGCAACATCCGTCCGCAGATGATCAGTGTCGCCTCGAAGTACATCACTGGCAGCTATGCCACCGTCGATCTCGGTGAGGGCACATTCTGGAAGAAGCACGAACCGATTGACGACCGGACGTATAAGTATTCCTGGCGGCAGTGGAATTACAGCACCAAACGCACCTATGCCGACCCCGACAACCATGAAGATCAAACCTGGGATCCCGAAGAGGAATTCGAGCGGCATTATGGCGGTGTGGGCGGTTATGATCAGTACGCGCGCACCTACAGCAATCAGCAGCGCCGCCAGCGCAGCCGGCCACCGCAGCGCCAATCCTCACCCGCAGAGAGCAAATACTACGCGCTGTTGGGCGTCCCCAGCACGGCGACGTTCGAGGAGATCAAGCGCGCGTACCGCCGTAAAGCCATGGAAAATCATCCAGATTTGCACCCAGAAAACAAAGAGGTCTACACCGCCAAAATGGCCGACATCAACGAGGCGTTCAAGGCCTTGAGTGAGAAAGTCAAGGCGACACCCATCAACTGACCCGGCCACCCACCCACCGCTCACAGCCCACCGTGTGATTTGTCGCTGTCTTTGATACAGCCTCGTAACGAAAACAGGCTACAATCCCTCTAGCGTTACCAATCGAAAAAGTGTAAACGGCCAGCATCTGACAACAGTCGGTCTGATGTTTGGATCGATTATTCACTGCGATCATTCGCAAGGGGGTATTCATGCAGCAAAATGCCGAACACGAGCGTCTACGCGCACACCGCGAACGCCACGCCAACTGGAAAAACTGGGGGCCTTACCTCAGCGAGCGCGCCTGGGGCACCGTTCGTGAGGATTACAGCCCCAACGGCACCGCCTGGGATTATTTCCCGCACGATCACGCGCGCAGCCGCGTCTACCGCTGGAACGAAGACGGCTTGGCCGGGATCTGCGACCGCAACCAATATCTGTGCTTTGGGGTGGCGCTGTGGAACACGCGTGATTCAATGCTCAAGGAGCGGTTGTTCGGGCTAACGGGCGAACAGGGCAATCACGGCGAAGATGTCAAGGTATATTATTATTACCTGGACAGTACGCCGACCCACAGCTACATGAAGATGCTCTACAAATATCCGCAAGCGGCTTTCCCCTACGAAGCGCTGGTCGAAGAGAACGCACGACGCGGCCCCAAGGATTTCGAGTATGAACTGCTCGATACCGGCGTCTTTGCCGAAAACCGCTACTTTGATGTGTTTGTGGAGTACGCCAAAGCCGATCAGAATGACATCCTGATTCGCATTGAGGTCATCAATCGTGGGCCAGAAACCGCCCCGCTCCACGTGCTGCCGACGCTGTGGTATCGCAACACCTGGAGTTGGGGCTACCCCGCTGGGCCGATGAACGACGTGCCCGGTAAACCGCAGCTTCGCAAAGCATCGCAGGCGTATGACATCTCGGTTGTGGAAGCGATTCACCCCGCCGCTGGCATGTACTACCTCAACGCAGACGGCGCGCCGCATCTGCTGTTCACCGAGAATGAAACCAACGCCGAGCGACTGTTCCAATTCGCCAATCTCTCGCCATACGTCAAAGATGCGTTTCACCGTCACGTCGTCGATCAAGAGGCAGACGCCGTTAACCCAGAGAATTTTGGCACGAAAGCCGCCGCACACTATCAAGCTGATCTCGCGCCGGGAGAGCGTTGGACGATCCGGCTGCGGCTGACGGATACGGCGCAGGAAACCCCATTCCAAGACTTTGACGATACGTTCCGTGTGTGCCTGGGCGAAGCCAATGCGTTTTATAGCAGCATCCAACGCCCCGATCTTGCACCCGAACAGCGGGAGATTCAGCGGCAAGCCTTCGCTGGGATGCTGTGGACAAAGCAGCTCTACTACTATGACATTGAGCAGTGGCTGCAAGGCGATCCCGGCCAGCCGAAGCCACCCCGGCACAATGGACGTAACGCCACCTGGGATCATCTGAGCAACTTCGACATTATCTCGATGCCAGATAAATGGGAATATCCCTGGTATGCCACCTGGGATCTGGCGTTTCATTGTTTGCCGCTTGTCCAGCTTGATCCAGACTTTGCCAAGCGTCAAATCACGCTGCTGACGCGCGAATGGTATATGCACCCCAACGGCCAGCTCCCCGCTTACGAGTGGGCGTTTGACGATGTGAACCCGCCCGTTCACGCCTGGGCCGCCTGGCGCGTCTACCAGATGGATGGTGATCAGACTGGCCGCCTGGATCGTGCGTTTTTGGAGGGGTTGTATCACAAGCTGCTGCTCAACTTCACCTGGTGGGTCAACCGCAAAGACGCGGAGGGCAACAACGTCTTTCAGGGTGGGTTCCTCGGCCTCGACAACATCAGCGTGTTTGATCGCAGTGCCGCCCTGCCCACCGGGGGCCGCATCGATCAATCGGATGGCACCGCCTGGATGGGCTTCTACTGCCTGGAAATGATGCGGATCGCGCTGGAATTGGCCGGGCAAGATCCTGTGTATCAGGATACAGCCACCAAGTTTTTCGAACACTTCCTGCGTATCGCTTACGCCATGACCAATTGCGGCGGTCAGGGCTTCTCGTTATGGAACAACGAAGATGGGTTCTTTTATGACAACCTCCACCTACCGGATGGCCGCATCGTCCCGTTGAAGGTACGGTCGCTGGTTGGGCTGCTGCCGATCATCGCCGTCGAAACCATCGAAGAAGACATGATGCAACGGAATGCGATCTTTGCCCGGCGCATGGAATGGTTTGTCAACAACCGCCCGCACCTGAGCGGCAACATGGCGCGCACCGATGTCCCCGGCCAGGGCGCACGCCGCCTGATCGCAATCCTCACCCGCGAGCGCTTGATCAGCGTGCTGCGCTATATGCTCGATGAAAACGAGTTCCTCTCGGATTACGGCATCCGTTCCGTCTCGAAATATCATGAACAGCATCCGTACACCTTCAGTGAAGACGGCATGCGCTTCACCGTCCGCTACCTGCCCGCCGAGTCCGACAACAACCTGTTCGGCGGCAACTCCAATTGGCGCGGCCCCATCTGGTTTCCCATCAACTACCTGATCATTGAAGCGCTGCGCAAATTCCACCGCTACTACGGCGAGTCGCTCACCGTCGAGTTCCCGACCGGTTCCGGCAACATGATCACCCTGGATGCGGTGGCGGATGAACTCTCGAAGCGGTTGGTGCGGTTGTTCACACGCGATGCAGACGGCAACCGCCCTATCTTCGGCGGGCAGACCTTGTTCCAAACCGATCCCCACTGGCGCGATTACCTGCTCTTTCACGAATATTTTCACGGCGATAACGGCGCGGGGTTGGGTGCCAGCCATCAGACAGGTTGGACGGGTTTGATCGCCACCCTCATCGCGCAATCGGGCGGCGGTCAGTAGCATCCGCCCACATGGGGTGCATTCGGAATTGGGGGCAAGCAAGGCACGCGGCCCTCACCCTAAATCCCGCTCCCGACCGTGCCTGCGGCACTGGGCGAGGGACTTCACCCCATGCTGCGCGCCCCTGCTCCCAGCGCTAGCGGTCGCCGGCGGCTTCC
>JAADYY010000358.1 GCA_010092805.1 Chloroflexota bacterium
CAACTGCGTTAGGATTTGGCCCATTCAGGCGAGCATCGACACTTGATCAACAAGCGGCATAGACCTTTCGCAGTGATACATCCCCGAAATAAGCAACCCTTGCTGGTGTCAGTGGTGCGCGAAGAGTGCGGTGGCAGGGCGTGGCATCGGTTGGGCGGTGGGAACGCCTGTATAACAGTCGCTGATCGTGTGGCAGCCGCAAACGCGCACCAGCGACCAGCCGATCTCGCGCAACTCACCGATGGGGAGGCGGTATGGTTCCTCGCAACGCCTGCGTGGGGCGGGTGTGATGCGGGCGATTTGCCGCGCTGTGATGCATTAACACCTGCGTCCCTCATTTCATCGACAGTTGGCATCCCCAATGGCGTGGATCAGCTTTCGAGCGGGCGTGTCGATGCCCCGTGAGGCGCTGGCAGCCCGCTTGACTGACGCAGCGCTGGCTGGCGCGCTGCTGACGAGTTTGGCGGCTCAGGAACTCCGCCACGAAGGCTACGAGACGGAAAAAGTGGCGCTGCTGGCAATTTTCGGGGCTGTGCTTTTCGCCGCATTCCTGCTGCGTTTCGCAAATCGACAGGCGCGCGGCACACTCAGGCGCATCGATCCGGTGACGGTGGGGGTGAGTGCGCTGATCTTGGTGAGTGTGGTGGCGACGCTGACATCGCTCAGCCCATCGCTCAGCTTGTGGGGATCGGCAAACCGGGCGCAAGGATTGCTGACGCTGCTCCTCTATGTGCTGATCTTTGCACACGCGGCTGCGGCTGGCGCACGGATCATGCGCTGGCTGATCCCGCTGATCGCGGTGATGACAGGCGTGATCTGTGCGTTTGCGATCCTGATGCGCTTCAACCTGGGGATCGAGCGACCTGGGTCGCTGATGGGCCACGCGAATTTCATGGCGGCCTGGCTGATCATGGCCGCGCCGTTGATCGCAGCGCCGTTGTATCTGCGGCTGCGCGCGCGCCCTGAAGGGCTTCAGGATCGCGGCCTCACCGGGTTGTTGGCCGTCGCGTTGCTCTTGATCATGGTGGCATTGGCCCTGGCCAGCAGCCGAGGTGCGCTCGTGGCATTGGCAGCGGCGGGGCTGAGTGGGGTGGTGCTGTGGGCGGTGCTCACGGGGCGGCGACGGCTGCTGCTGGCGACGGGTGGCGTGGTGCTGATCGCGGTGCTGGGCTATGGCGTGATTGCGCTCGCCCTGGGGGAGCGAACCGCCACTGAATCGGGCATTGCGCGGCTGTTTCGCCCGGTCGATGATTTCCGGCTGGTGACCTGGGGGATCGGTGTGGATCTGGTCACCCGCCAGGCTGAGCCGTATCTCGACAGCCACGATCAACCCGATGAATTGGCCGCGTTGCGCCCGCTGATCGGGTATGGGCCGGATACGGTCACGCGCCTGCAAAGTCGTTTTGGCGCTGTGTATGGCGAGACGATTTTCCTCGATACCTTCCACAATCAAGGCTTTGATGCGCTGCTGACGACCGGTGTCGCCGGGCTAAGCGCGTGGCTGCTGATCTATGCGGGTGGGGTGTATGTTGCCTTACGTGCGCTTGGGCTGGTGTCGCGGCGGAGGCTGTTGATGTGGCTGCTTGCACTGATCAGTGGGGGAGCGGTCGGGGCGGTTGTGCTCACAGCGCTGATCCCCGATGCGCGGTTTGGGGCGCTGCTGCCCGCTGGCTTCGCGCTCGGTGCGATTGCGGGCCTGCTGGTCTGGCTGGCGAGCCGGGCAGCGCCGCGCGCCGCTGCCCCTGCCGAACTGAGCGTCCGCAGCGTGTGGATCATCACGTTGGTGAGCATTGTGGTGGCGCGCTGCATCGACAATCAGTTTGGTTTCGTGCAGACAGCCAGCGAACCGTTATGGTGGCTGAGTCTTGGGCTGCTCGTCGCGTTGGCGCGCTCGCAACCCGATGACACAACACTGATCCCGGCACCGACGGCCCAGGCGTGGTATTTGGCGGCGCTGATCACCGGCGGCGTTGTGATCTACACCCTGGGTGTCAGCATCGACAGCCAATATGTGCGGCACGCGGCGGCGGTCGCTGAGTGGCCGCTTTTGCTGGCGGTGGCACTGATCGTCGGGGCTATCGGTGCGTGGAGCGCGGGGACAGCCGGTCTTTGGTGGCACAGCCGCTGGATCGCACGGGTGATCGGGGTGTGGATCGGTTTCGCGCTCCTCGATCTGGTGATCAGTCACGTGGCCGCGCGCTTGCTCGATCAAACACTGGTTGACTCGTCTGGTACGCTGTTGGCACTGCAAATTCCATTCATGATCCTCGCACTGAAGGGGGTGGGTGCAGCGTGTCTCGTGATCGTCGCTGGCGTGAGGTTGCACCCGCCGCAGCCGCAAACGGTGCGCTGGCGATCCGCAGCCCTGCTGATCGCCGCGCTTTGGTGCGGGATGGGGTATTATACACTCAACTACACGGGGGCGACGTTGCATGGTGTCGGCAACCAATTTGCCGAATTCGAGCGCATCGACGCCCTGAATATCGCCCTGCGGGTGCATGAGGCAGGGCAGACGCTGCCACCCCCGTTGACGCAGCGCACGCTCGATCAGGCGCGCGCGTGGCTGCGGCTCGCCGCGCAAACCCCCGATGATCCGCTGCCATTGGCAACCGCCAATCAGCAGCTTGAGGGCCTGTTTGCACGCGACCCGTTCTACGTCAATTCGCGGCTGTGGGCGCTGTTTAACAACGAATATGCCGCCGCAGTTGGTGTGGACGCACTTGCCAACGTTTCCAATTCCAGCCAGAATTGATAAGATGCGAGCATCATCGAGGACATCGGGAATTGCCCCATGATTTATTCAGACCGCGATATTCGTCGCTTGATCGCCGATGAGGTGATTCGCGTCGATCCCGGCCCGGATTTAGATTTGCAGTTGGGATCGTGCTCGCTGGATCTGCGGTTGGGTGAGCGGTTTCGGGTCTTCAACACCGCCGCCAGTGATGCGCAGCCGCCGACAATCGATACCCGCAACCCGGAGCAATTTCAGCAAATCACACGGGAGGTTGTGGTCAATGAAGGTGAAGCGTTTATCCTGGGGGCGCGGTCATTTATCCTGGGCATCACGCTCGAGCGGCTCGAATTGGCCGATGATGTGGTGGCACGCCTGGAAGGGCGCAGCAGCTTGGGCCGCCTGGGGATCATCGTCCACGCGACGGCCAGCATCATTGACCCAGGCTGGCGCGGGCAAATCGTCCTGGAACTGGCGAATCATGGCCCGCTGCCAGTGGCTTTGTACCCGGGGATGCGCATCTGCGCGCTGACGTTTGAGCCGCTCTCGACGCCCGCCGAACGCCCTTACTGGCGCAAAGCACGCGCCAAATACACGGATCAAGGCGCGCCGCTCGCCAGCAAGATCGCCGACGATCCAGAAGTGCATGGCCCCAACCCGCCCGGCGCTTAATTCGCGCGCTTGTCCGCCGGGATCTTCAGCTTGGCCTGGATAAACTGTTCATTTGTCAGCTTGAGGTTGCGTGCGATGCCGCGAATTTCCTCAATTTCGTCGTGTGAGGCCATGCCGTCCGCGGCGGCGATGGCAAACAGGACATCCAGGAAGCGGAGCAGGTCGTCATGATCGCACACGTTGACCAGTTCGCGGGCCAGCCGGAAATAATCCATATTCTGGGCCGACTCTGAGATCGCCACTTCGGTGACAAACGTCGCCGCCTCACGGCTGATGCTCCAATGCGTCATCAAGGCGTCAACCATCGCGCCCAGTTCACCTTCACTGATCTCGCGGTTCACGCGCGCAACCTGCGCCATCAGCCCGCCGAGCAGCGTCAAGCGCCACAAATCATCCTCCGGGATATTCAGATCTGCCTCCCCGAGTTCAAGGCGGCGGCGCACCCCGTAATAAACCTTGTTGCGGATAAAATCCTCAAAGTAGGCGGCGCGGTTCGGTGTTCCGGCAACCGCCGCTGACCGCCGCTGCACCGGGCCGCGTATCAACTTGGAGAGCTGGTTGAACGCATTGACATCCACCGAGTTAATCGCCGCTTTGATTTCCTCGAAAACCCGCTCCTCGTCCTCGGTGATCACGCCATCAGCGTTGATCATCTCGCGCAGCGTCGAGACCGCCAGGGCTTTGTCCTGGGGGGTGACAATGGCCGCTTGAAGCTGTTGGATTAGCAAAGCACGCTCAGCGGGGTCCACCGGCGCTTCGATATACATTTCCAGCGATGCCCATTGGCGCGCGTTCAGCTCAGGCAGACGAAAGAGCAGGTCTTTCAGGCTGTTGACTTCTTCATTGGCGACTTCGCCGTCGGCCCACGCCGCAGCGATGATCACACGGCCCAGGGTCATGATCAGGTTAGCTCGAGACACCAGCGATTTTCCTCCAGTTGATAACGGCAGCGCAGTCAACGAGGGTGATTGATGATCTGCACAATCGATGCCCATTATAAATGATCATGCGGATATGATAAACGCGCCGCGCACAGCGGCGGTCTAATCACGTGAGGATCGTTTGCGCGATCTCTGCCCAATGCGAACTGCCGAGCGCACCATTGTTGCCGCCCCCATGTGGAGCCTTCGGTTGTACATGCGCGAAAGCCGCTGATTGACCTACGAGATCAGCGGGTGGGCA
>JAADYY010000359.1 GCA_010092805.1 Chloroflexota bacterium
CGGGTCAAACTCGCTGAGATTGTTGGTATCGGCTTGCAGCGGCGCGGAGTCGGGCCGTTCAAAGTGATCATCATCATCCCACAGCGAGTGCGCCGCGGCGGTGTCATGATCGGCGAGATTATCGCCGAAGGGCAGCGTATCATACACGCCGCTCCCCCCCCTCACCGGGCTTGAATCGTCGAACTGGTGGGCGAACTCGTTGGGGGTATCGGCGGGCGGCGGCGCGGCAGTGGGCTGCTCAATCTGATCGTCAAAGGCGTCCAGATCATCGGTCGCGGCGTAGGTTTCCTCGCTGAGAATTTCGTCGAGTGTCTTCGGGTTGGCGAGCGGCGTCTGCGGCGGCATCTCGTCGAAATTCATCCACGCTTTGTCCGAAACGACACCGCCGTCCGGGTCGCTGAGCTTGTCGGTGCCATCCTTGCGTGTCTGGTCAGCGATCACATCCTGGTAGCTCCAGCCCGCCTCCGCTGAGTCGGCGTTGGGCTGTGGGTCAAGTGGGGGCGCGTCGTCCTCAAATACGTGAGTCTCTGCGCGCTCGTAATCGGGTTCGCTCGGCGGCGGCGGCGTCATGCCGAGGATCGCGTTCATGTCGTAGTGCATGGTCTCATACGAGTCGGCGTAGGCGGCAGCGTACGAGTCATCTTCAGATGCTTCGACCTGCGCGTACGCCTCTGCCGAGTCGCCGAACAGCGCCGCCGCATCGAAGCCGCCGTTTCCCGCTGTCTCGGCGGGCGGGTCGTGCTGTGGGGTGTATAGGTCGGGGTCGTTCAAGCCCAACACATCCGCCAGACTGTTGGCCGCGCCCGCGTCGGTGAACGCCGAGTCTGGTGGTTCGGGTTCCGGCTCCACCATTTGCAGCACCTGCGCGAAGTCGGGGCCGCCCAAAGTGTTGGCGCTGGCCGCATCCGCATAATCTGCGTCGGGATCTGGGGGTGGCGCGCCAAAATCGTATGTATCTGAGGTGGCCACCTGATCCCAGTTGTAATCCGCGCCGAAGCCCGATGACGCGGGATCGTTGGCGTCGTCTGCATTCATCATTTGCAGCACCGATTCAAAGCTGCCCGCGTCGTTGGCTTCATCGTCGCCCCAATTGTCGGTTCCCATCTGGGCGGCGGGCGCTTCGACGGTTTCGACCGTTGGGTCGGTTGGCTCCCCGCTGACGATGCGCATGATGTCCTCAAAGCTGTAGGTATCCTCTGCGGGAACGCCAAACCCGACCAGATCATCATTGGCAGAGGCTGGCGGCGGCGTGCTGCCCGTATCGATTTGGCTCAGGACCGCCTCGACCGCTGGATCGACCGCCGGCGGGGGCGGATCGTCCGCAGCGGCTTGATCATCAGCGAATGGATCATCATATTCATCAAACGGATCGGCAGGGTCAAACACCGCGCCGTGATCGCCGAACACAATTTCGTCAACTGGACTCGTGACAAGATCATCTTCGTCGAACATGAACGTATCGACACCGCCGAGGGTGCTTTCGGCGTCGGCGGACTCGTGGGCGTCGGCATCGTCGAAGCGCGGCTCGGACTCCATGCGGCGGCGTGCCCAGCGCGCGGGGCGCAGTTCGGCCTGCGGGGCCACCACGCCCAAATCGAGATCCGCAAACAGTAGATTAACGGCTTGCTGCGGGTCGTTGGGGTCGCTCTCACCAATCTGCGCCAGCAGTGAGATCACATCATTCAATTCGGCGGCGGTGCCGGGCGCGGCCTGCTGCCGGATTTGTTCGAGGACGTTGAGTGCGCGGTTGAGATCCATGTGAGATTCTGAGATCCGTGACAGTATTTGCAAATGGGTTGGTGCGTGCGGTGATGACGCGGTTGCTGCGGCTGTGATGCAGTTAGCTCATCCCCTCAAGCATGATGGTAAAAGTGGTGCCCGCGCCGGGGGTGCTGGCCACGCTGATGCTGCCGCCGAGCGCGCGAATGACACCATACGCGACCGGAATCCCCAGGCCGCTGCCCTTGTAGCTGAGCACGACTTCATGTTCGCCCCGGAAGTAGATCTCGCCCAGGCGGTCGAGTTCGTCGGGCGTCATGCCAATGCCGGTATCCTCAACGGTGGCAACCAGCGTGTTGCCGTCGGCGGCCCCCCGCACGATGACTTCGCCACCCGGCCCCTCTTGGTAGCGCAGGCCGTTTTCGACCAGCTTCATGAGGGCTTTGGCGAAAAACTCGCCATCCACATTTAAGATTGGCAGGCCCTGCGGAATGTCAAACGTGAGGGTGCGCCCAAGCTGTTCGGCCAGCGGCTGGCCCTCTTTTTCCACCATCTGGACGATGTTTTTGAACATATCCATTTTTTCGTTGATGCGCAGGGTGCCCGCCCGAATCTTGTTGATGTCGCTCACATCTTTGAGCAGCCCTTCCATGCGCCGTGCGTTGGTGCGGATGGTTTCGACGAACTGCTTTTGCATGTCGTCGAGTTCGCCCGCGCCGGCCATGACCAACATGTCGGTGTAGCCGCGAATGCTGGTCATCGGCGTGCGCAGCTCGTGGACAGCGTGCGACATGAACGCAGACTGCTCTTGCAGGAATTCCTCAATTTCGGGTGGGGCGGCCTGGCTGTTGGCTTGCGCTTCCGCCGCTGCTTGATCAGCGCGCGCTTGTTCCAGCAGCGCCTGAATCGCCTCGAGCTGCCCTGGCAGCCGCACCGGAATGATCCGGCCTGTGTGCGCGGCCTGCACCAATTCATCCAGCAGAGTTTGCGCCTGTTCGAGTGCTGCTGACATCGGTTTACTCATTCCTTCGCAATGGCGACGCTGAAAGTGAACTGACTGCCCTCGCCCACCTGGCTCTGAATCTGGATGTGGCTGCCCATCTGCTCTACCAGGCTGCGGGTGATGGCGAAGCCGAGGCCGGTGCCTGGCTGCGCGCGGGTGAATTCGTCGTCGGCGCGCCAGAATTTTGTGCCCAGCTTCTTGATCTGTTCCGGCGCGAGGCCGATGCCGGTATCGGCGACGGTGAATTGGATACGCTCGGCCTCCAGGCGCTGCACCCGCAGCGTGATGCGCCCGCCGTTCGGGGTGTATTTATAGGCGTTGCTCGCCAAATTGGTGAGCACTTGCAGCAAGCGATAGTAATCGACCCACATCAGCGGCAAATCTGGCTCAATCTCTTCGATGTAGGCGTGTTGGCGTGCTTTGACCTGCGTCATGATCGCTTCGCGCACCGCTTGCACAATGTCATCGACGTTGACGCGCGTCTCGTTCATGAAGAAATGCCCGCTCTCGATGCGGCTGATGTCCGCCAGATCCGAGACGAGCAGTTCCATCCGCCGCACTGTATCGCGGATGCGGTTCTGATACTTGATCTGTTCTTCTTCCAGGTTGCCGTCCATGATCGTCAGGTCGGCGTAGCCCATGATGCTGGTCATGGGCACCTTGAGATCGTGCGCGACGATGCCCACAAATTCGCTTTT
Organism: Chloroflexota bacterium; assembly: GCA_010092805.1. GTDB lineage: Bacteria > Chloroflexota > Anaerolineae > Aggregatilineales > Phototrophicaceae > Flexifilum. The sequence goes on from JAADYY010000359.1 coordinate 3,421, forward strand.
GGCGCGGTCGGCGGCCTGCACCGCCGCGTACAGCCGCCCGTTTTCGATGGCGACCGCCGCACGCGCCACCACCCGCTCCACCAGATCTTGCTGGTTGGATGTGAACGCCCCCGCGCACCGCAGCACCACAATCCCGATGACGTGCTGTTCACGGCGCACCGGCACGATCAGCACAGTTTGGCCGCTGTCGGGGTCGGTTTGGATGACCGTCTGGCCGCTGCGCGCTACAGCCAGCGACTGCGGATACGCTTTGTCGAGGTAGACAGGCTGTGTGTCGTCTTGGTTGACGCCGTGATGCTGCACCGCAACCACGCGCCCATCATTGATCAGGCCCATGTGCCCGACGGTCGCGCCCGACAGCCGGCACGCCCAATCCAGGGTGTAGCTCATCGCTTTGTCAGCGTCGAGCGTCTCGTTCAACAGCAAATCAATGCGGCGCAGTTGGCGCAGTTCTTCGATGCGCGCGGCCAACTGCTGGTCGGTGGCGCTGAACAACTGGGCATTTTCAATCGCCATGGCCGCCTGCCCAGAAAACGCCGTCAGGGTGCCCAGGTCATCGTCCTCGAACAGGCCGACGACGGCGCGGTTATCCACATAAACCGCACCGATGACGCGCCCGCGCACGCGCAATGGGGTCGCCATAATGCTGCGCAGCGCTTGGTTGATGATGCTCGCCTGCCCTGCGAAGCGCGGGTCTTCGGAGGCGTTGGTCGTCACCACCGACTCGCCCGTATCCAGCACATGGTTGACAATCGTGCGGCTGTATTTGAATTTATCGCTGCCCAGCGACTGCTGATCCAGGCCGCGCGCCGCTTTCACCTCCACCTGCCCATCGTCGTCGCGCAGCATCAAGAACCCGCGCTCGGCCCCGGTCAGTTGAATGATCGCGTCCATCACTTGGTCAAGCACCGTCTGTAAATCTAGCGACGCGCCCAGCAGCCGCCCGACGTTATACAGCAGTTCCAGGCGGCTCTGGCGCTTGAGTTGGCGGTGTTCGTGTTCCAGCCGCTCCAGCAGGCTGCCCAGCTTGGCGATCTGCTTGCTCAGGAAGGGGCCGTCAATTTGCCCGGCCTGCACCTGCATTTGCAGCAGATTCAGGTTCTGGCGCATACTGGTCACTTCTTGATCAGAGACCTGGAGCGTGGTCTTGGTGGTTTCGGCCATGCCTACGCTTCCGTCACGGGTTTATCAGTTGGCAACGTTTGGAAATAATCGCAGTGCGCTTGCAGCGGGCAGCGGGCGCAATCTGGGCGTCTGGCCCGGCAGATCTCGCGGCCCAGCCGGATCACATTCAGATGAAAGGCGTAATAATCTTCGGGTGGCACGATGGCCTCCATGACCGGGTGCGCTTTTTCGGCGCTAAGTTTGGTGGGCAAAAAGCCGATGCGCTGCCCCACGCGATGCACATGCGTATCGACCGGGAAGGCCGGGCGGTTGAAGGCGAAGCACAGCACAATCGCCGCCGTCTTTGGCCCCACCCCGTCAAGGCTGGTGAGCCAATTTTTCGCATCCTCAAGCGACTCGTCGGCCAAAAAGTCGATGCTGAGTGCGCCGCGCTCAGCTTTGATCCGCTGGAGCACTTGCTGGATGCGCTTGCCCTTCTGATTCGCCAGCCCGGCGGGCTTGATCGTCTCAACGACCTCGGCTTCGGGCGCGCGCAGCACCGCTTCCCAATCTGGGTAGCGGGCCTTCAGCGCCGCAAAGGCCCGGTCGCGGTTGTTGTCGTTGGTGCTCTGGCTGAGGATGCAGTCCACCAGTTCATCCATCGGCGGGTGGCTGGGACGCCAATCCGGCCACCCATACAAATTATCGAGTGCTGCGGCGACCGGGGCGTACTTGGCTTGCCGCCGCTCAAATTCCGGGATCGTTTGCGTGATCGCTGCTTGAGTCGTCATATAATCATTGTACTTGAAAAATGGGTTAAGACATGAGTGTCCCTAGATAACCGCCCTCCGCAACGATCCGCAGCGCGTTTTCGTCGATGTTCAGCTTCCAGGTGCCGTTGCGGTTGGGGCTGGTGAACAGCACCGCGCTGTTGTCCTCCGTCCAGGCCACCGGGCGCACAAACGTATTGATCGGCTCGATGAGCACCGTCTGCGCCAGATTGACCAGATCCACGAGTACAAAAATCGTCTGGATCGTCTGGTTGGGCGTGCCGAAATTGCGCACCCGCGCCAACGCATACAACGCCCGCCGCCCATCCGGGGAGATCAACAGATCGCCGCCTTGAGTGTATTCCGGCAGGCTGAGGCCGGGCACCGTTTGCCCCACCCCGCTGCCGGGGCCGCCACCATCTAAATTGTAAACGATCAGATCAAAACCGCTGCGGCTGGCCGCCAAGGTCAACCGCAGGAAGAGATCCCCATTGATCCCCGCGCCGCAGAAACAGCCCGGTTCTTCTGGCAGCGCTTCGGTCGCGCCCGTGACCACATCAACGGCGAACAGCCCGGCGTACTGCCGAAACGGCGTGATGTCGCCGATGGTGTCCGGCTGGTAGTCGAGATAGAGGGTGCGCAGGTCGCCGCTGAACGCGACTGGAAACGCGCGGATGCCATCGCGCGGGCCGTCGGTGAGAGCGACACTGCGCCCCCGCCCATCGATCCCGGCGACAGATGTGATCGTCGTCAGCGCGGTTGACGATCCACTCGTCATCGTCCAGGCGATCCGGTCGCGGTCGGGCGCGATGATCCAGTCGATGCGGCGTGTATCAGCCTGCGGCTGAATGAACGGATGATCGCGGACGCTGCCATCTGCGGTGGCGAGCCGGACGCGATCTGTGTCGTGGTCATAAAACAGCACCGCGTCCGGCGTGAGGGTGAAGCGGCTGCCGGCTACCGGCGTGATCGTTTCGTCGCCCGTCAGCAGATCAACGAACACCAGGCGGCCACGTTCCGGCGCACCCAGATCGCGCACCAGGAAGACCTGCCAGGGGCGCGGCGCACGCACTTCTGGCTGACCATGCAGCGGACTCACCCCCGCGATCAGCAGCGCCAACACCATCAGTCCGATCAGCGCGCGTTCAGCCTTCACGGTCGCGCGCCCCCAATGCGTCCAGCGCGGCGACGATGCGCGGCAGCACCTCGCCGGATGGCGCTGCTAACCACACATCCCGCGATGTGGCGAAGGCGTTATCGACCGGGTTGATCTCGATGATCTTGGCCCCGGCGCGCCCGGCGATGATGGGTAAGTTGGCGGCGGGCTGCACCTGCCCGGACGTGCCGACCACGAGCATCACATCGCTCGCTTCGGCGGCCTGATGCGCCGCGCGGATCTGATCGGCGGGCAGCATCTCGCCAAACCAGACGACCGCCGGGCGCAGCGGCGCGCTGCAATGTGGGCAGGGCGGCGGCCCATGCTCGCGATCTGCGTCACTCAGCGCCAGTTGCATGACATCAACCAGTGTTGGGTCGCCCTGGCAGTTGGCGAAACACTTGTTATCGCGGATGCGCCCATGCAGCCGAATGATCCGGGTGCTGCCTGCCTGCTCGTGCAGATCATCGACGTTCTGCGTGATGATCTGCAAATTCGGGAAGCGC
>JAADYY010000360.1 GCA_010092805.1 Chloroflexota bacterium
CCCTGGCCGAACAGCTCGTTGGCCCTGGCGTGCAGCTCGCCCGCTCGTGGTTCTCGGATCCGTTCCTGCCGGAAGACTTCCCCTACCTTGAGTACAACGTGGACGGCGCTAACGCCCTGCTGGACGAAGCCGGCTGGGTCGATAGCAACAACAACGGCACCCGCGACATGGACGGTGAAGAGCTGATTCTGCGCTTCTACACCACCACCCGCCAGGTGCGTATGGACTACCAGGTCGTCATCCAGGAGCAGCTCGCCGAGGTTGGCATTGGTACGCAGCTCTTCCCGGTGCCCGCGACCATCCTGTTCGCCGACTTCCTGGAGCGCGGTATCCTGCAGACCGGTGACTTCGACCTGGCGATCTTCGCGCTGAGCGCCAACCCACTGTCGCCGTTCGCCTCGTTCGTGCCGGATTGGTTCGGCTGCGACGGCATCCCGACCGCTGAAGATCCCGACGGCAACAACGGTTGGGGCTTCTGCGATGAGCGCTTCGACGAACTGCAAGAGCTGATCGGGCCGGAAACCGATCCGGAACTGCGTCTGGAACTGGCGCAGGAACAGTATCTGCGCATGTTCGAAGGCCAGTTCTGGCATGGGCTGTACCTGCGCCCCACCTGGTACGCCCTCCATGCGGACTTCTGGGAAGTTGGCCCGGCGCAGGAAGTCGGCACGCTTTCGGCTAACTGGTTCAATAACATCGAATACTGGGCACCCATCGAGTAATTGACGCACGCGCCGCAGCGCTGCGGCGCTGACCGGGCACGGTCATTCGGGGGCGAGGCACACCACCTCGCCCCTCTGTGTATCTGGTGACTGTGCCCAGCTCAGCGCGCTCGATCATCTGTTCGTAGTCCGCGCTTATCTTACGGAGGGCACAACTCTATGGGCCGCTATATTCTCCGGCGAATCCTCCAAGCCATCCCGCTGCTGGCCATTGTGTCGGTGCTGGTCTTCTTTCTGCTGAAGACCGCTGGCGACCCGCTGGCCTACCTGGCGGAAGACCCCACCGTCACCGAAGCCGACCGCGCCCTGATCCGCGCACAGTTGGGGCTGAACGAGCCTGTATTTCCACACCAATTTGTCACGTGGCTGATCGGCGACGATTGGCGGATGCGTGACTTCACCGGGGATGGCGTCCCCGATGATTACGGCACGCAGCGCGGCATTTTGCGCGGCGATTTCGGCGAATCGATTCGGTATCAGCGCTCGGTCAGCGATGTCGTCAGCGACTTTTTGCCGAATACCCTGCTGCTCGGCTTTTCGGCGTATGTCTTAACGATCATCTTTTCGCTGGTGATTGGCATGTACGCGGCCTTGCGACCGTACACGCTGGCCGACAACCTGTTGACGGGCGGCGCGTTCGTCACTTATTCCATGCCCATCTTCTTGATCGCGCTGTTGTTGGTGCAGGTCTTCGCCATTTGGCTGGATGTACTGCCGGTGCAGGGGATGTACGACGCCCGTGCGGCGGCGCGCGGCATCCGTGAGCCGCTGGATTTGGCGCGCCACATGATTCTGCCCGTGCTCAGCATCGCGCTGATCAGTATTGCCGGGTACAGCCGCTACGTGCGCTCGTCGATGCTGGAAGTCATCAACTCGGATTACATCCGCACCGCGCGCGCCAAAGGGCTGCCGCAGCGCCGGGTGGTGTCGCTGCACGCGCTCAAAAATGCCGCGCTGCCGCTGGTCACGCTCATTGGCCTGGATGTGCCGTTCATCCTCTCCGGGGCCATTGTCACCGAGACGATCTTCGGCTGGCCGGGCATGGGGCAGTTGTTCATTAACAGCCTCAACTTCCTGGACGCCCCGGTGCTGATCTTCATTGTGCTGATGACGGCGATTGCGGTGGTGCTCATGCAACTGCTCACCGACATCGCCTACGCCACGCTCGATCCGCGTGTCCGTTACAGTTAACGCCAGTAATGCGAGGGATGACTGATTATGGCTGATATTACACTCGACAAGCGCGCAAGTGTCGCGGTACTGGACAAAAAAGAATACAAATCCGAATCGCTGTTTCGGATTGCGCTGCGCCGTTTTCTGCGTCACCGCATGGCCGTCGCCGGGTCGCTGATGCTGCTGGCGATCATTCTCTTTGTGTGGGGTGGGGCGCTCATTTACACCGAAGCATATGCTAACGCGACCGATCTACTGAACAGGTTTGCGGCTCCGTCGGCGGAAAACCTCTTCGGCACCGATCAAGTGGGGCGTGACATTATGGCGCGCACCATCTACGGCGGGCAGATCTCGCTGATGATCGCAGTCACGGCGGTGGCGATCTCGGTGACGCTGGGCACGCTGGTGGGGCTGGTCTCTGGCTATTACGGCGGCGGCGTCGACTCGCTGCTGATGCGTTTCGTCGAAGCGCTGCTGTCGATTCCGCCGCTGGTGCTGCTGCTGCTGCTCTCGCGGGTGCTGGCCGGCAACACCGATACGCTGATGGTGCTCGGCAGGCAGTTGAGCGCGAGCGTGATCGCGATTATTTTGATCATCGGCCTGACAAGCTGGATGCAGCTCTCGCGGATTGTGCGCGCGGTGGTGCTCACGCTCAAGGAGCAGGAGTTCGTGATGGCGGCGCGTCAGCAGGGCGCGAGCAACGCGCGGATCATCTTTGCGCACATTCTGCCCAACTGCATCGCCCCGATTGTGGTGGCCGCGACCCTGGGCGTCGGGATTGCGATCATCACCGAGGCGTACCTCAGCTTCCTGGGCTTTGGCGTCATGCCGCCGACGGCCACCTGGGGTAACATCCTCAACCCGGCGAAGGACGCGCTCGATGAAGCGCCCTGGCTGTGGATGGCCCCTGGCCTGCTGATCGTGCTGACGGTGCTGGCGATCAACTTCATCGGCGACGGCCTGCGCGATGCCCTCGACCCCCGGATGCGTTCGGGTTGAGCCGACATGCACAGACCGACCGGAGACGCTGGGCAGTGGGCGGCGCGCTAGATCGTCCCTGCCCATTCCGCTGGCATACAGGCCTGAATTGACAACCGCCGCGCGCTGCGGCTATGATGGCTGTTGATGACGCGCGACTCGCGGCGCTGTCGAATGGGTGCGATCATGCGCAAAGGCGGATTCGAGTGCTGTACGAAATTCATCTGTATGTGCCCAAAACCGGGCAGTTGACGCCGTCGATGATCGAGTGGCTGTACCAGCATGGCCGCAGCACCGATCAGCCGGAGCAGTTTTGGCCGGTGCGCAAGCTGAACCAGCGGGCCATGGCACGTGTGCTCGTCAACCTGGACCCCACGCTGTACGCGCAACCCGGCGACGGCGACGACATCGAGTTGATCTACCCCAACCAGCAAATCGACCTGCGGCTGTATGTGCATCAGCGCGGCGTGATCCTCTCGTTCCCGTATATGGGCAGCCTGCTCGCGCGGATCGTGCTGGGCATCAGCTACACCTACATTCGCTTCCTCTATGAGGCGGCGGGGTTCTGGAGCTACGACCCGCAGCTCAACGTGCTCTCCTACGCCGACGACTACCAATCCATCGACGAAACCGCTGCCCTCATGGACACGGTGCTCCCCAAACTGCTCAACTCTTGACCCCACATTCGCTTTGAGCTGGCCGGCGCTTGTGCTGCGTTTATTCGCGGCGCAGATTGCGGAATTGGTAGGCCGCGCCGATCCCGGCGATGACCGCAATGGCGATCACGTTGATGATCCCGCTCAGAATGCCAGCCTCGTCGGGTTCAACGCCGGGCTGCGCCAGCGGCAAGTCGGGGATGAGCAGCGCGATGCCGTTGACGATTTGCACCGCCCCAACGATGGCGGTGGCGATCACGATGATGATGGCGCGGGCGATGTAGCCGATCACCGCGCCGATCACCCCACCGATCAGGAAGATAACGGCCAGCAGCGTCCCCTCCGTCACGCCGATCAGCGTGGCGAGGCTCACCGCGACGGCGACCCCCAACGCCGCCCCAAACAGCGCGAACGCCAAGCCGTACAGATAGTACAGCAGCGCCCCCAAAGCCACCCCCGCGATCACGCCGACGACGAGTACAGCCAGGTCGCTCTGGCCCGCCATCAGCGCGGTGCCGAAGGCAAAGCCGACGAAGAAACCGTACACCGCCAGGATGATCCGGTAGATGCGCTGCCCGAAAAAGCTGCTCACAATGCCGATCACGATGGCAATTGCTGCGGTAATCGTCACGCTCACGCGCCAACCTCCTTAATGTTGATCGGTCAGGCTGATGATCGAAGTACTTAAGATCTGTGCGCACATTATAGGAGCGGCTGCGACCGGACGCAAGCGATATTCAGCGCTGTTCAGGTTGGGCTGAAGCCGCCCATCGCACCGCCTGTGTTGAGCCGCGAGGTGCGTCGCTGGAAAGCCGGCGCGATCAACTATGGCGAATTGGGCCGGCGCATCGCCTTCCAGCGCGACGACAACGACATGAACGTGTCATATGGGCTACGCGCTCAACAGCTAGCGGGCGGCGCGGCGCACCCCGGGGACCCGCGCGCGGCGTTGCCGCTAAGCGCCCGCTGCCGGGCTAACC
>JAADYY010000361.1 GCA_010092805.1 Chloroflexota bacterium
GGCCCGCCGGGAAGATCGCCACGAAGAAGCGCACCAGCAGCGCAAAGCTGGCCGCCTTGCTGGCGACGCTCAGGAACGCGGTGACCGGGGTCGGCGCGCCTTCGTATACATCCGGCGTCCAGAAATGGAACGGTGCGGCGCTGATCTTGAAGCCGAAGCCGACGAACACCAGCGTCATGGCCGCCAACACAGGCACAACGTTGCTCGAGAAGGCTTCGGTGCCCAGGAATTCGGCAATCGCATAGATGCTTGTCTGCCCAGTGAAGCCGTACAGCAGGCTGAGGCCGTACAGCAAGATCGCCGACGCAAACGACCCGAACAGGAAGTATTTCATACCGCTTTCCGACGAGCGCTTGTCATCACGGCGGAAGGCCGCCAGCACATACAGCGGGATCGTCGTGGTTTCCAGCGCCAGGAACACCATGATCAGGTCGGCGGCCCCGCTCATCAAACACGCGCCCAACGTCGAGACGGAGATGATCAGGTAGAATTCGCCTTTGCGGCCCAGGCTGTTGGTGTTCATCGCCAGCAGCGCGGTGAGCGCCCCGCCTAGCAGCACCATCACCTTGAAGATGTGCGCCAGCGCATCATGGCGGATCATACCGCCCCAGTAGAGGCCCTCCGCCGCACCGAGTTGCAGCGGCGACCCGGCTGGGTCAAAGCCGGTTACGGGATACCAGAGGATGACGTAAGCGACGGCGGTCGCGATCATGCTGACCGCCGTCACGACGGCGATGTTGGCGCGGCGGCTCTCCGGCAGGTACAGATCCAGCGCCAGCACGACAATCGCAAGGATCGTCAGGCCGACTTCCGGCGCGATGGCCGGGAGACTCGTGAGCAAATTGAATTCCACTTAGGCCCCTCCTAACAGCGCCAGCACAGGCCGCAGCCCCACTTCGAGCATGGGAGCCATCACCGGCGGGTACAAGCCCAAAATGATGAGCGGTGCCACCAGAAACACCAGCACAAAACGCTCACGCAGTGTAATATCGCCCACATCCGGGAAGCGCGCGCGGTTGAACTCGCCAAAGAACACCTGGCTGGTCACCCGCAGCACGTAGGCCGCCGTGATCACGATACCCAGCGCCGCCAGAATCACGAGGATGGAATAGTAGTTGCTCAGCTCAAAACCGCCAACCGCCAGGGTGATGTTCGGCGAGGCTTGCCACATCCCAATGAAGATTGGGAACTCGGCGACAAAGCCGCTCAAGCCAGGCATCCCCATACTCGTCAAACCGCCAATGATGAACGCGACCCCCACCCAGGGCATCACTTTGATGAAGCCGCCCAAACTGGGAATATCACGGGTGTGCGCGCGGTCGTAGACCATCCCCACGCAGCCGAAGAACAGCGCCGTCATCGCGCCGTGACTGAACATCTGCAAGCCCGCGCCTGTCATGCCGACGATGTTCATCGTCGCCCAGCCCATACTCACCAGCCCCATATGGCTGACCGACGAGAAGCCGATGACATATTTGAAATCACGTTGTCGGAAGGCGATGAACGCGCCGTACACCACATTGATCAACGTGAGGAACACGATCCAGGGGAGATGCACCTCCGCGCCTTCTGGCAGGAGCTGCACGCCGCAGCGCAGCGCCGCGTACGCGCCGAGTTTCATCAGCACGCCCGCATGGATCATCGAGACGGCGGTCGGTGCCGCCACGTGACCGTCGGGACTCCAGTTGTGGAACGGGAAGATCCCCGCCAAAATCGCAAAGCCGAGGAAGACAAACGGGAACCACAGCCGCGCAAACGTCAGCGAGTCGATGCCTGCATAGCCGAGCACATCGAACGCGCCGAGTTCCGCCGCGCGCATGATGTGCGGGATACCAAAGCTGTAGGCAGAGTCCCCTGCTGGCAGGAAAGCGGGGTTATCGAGGAAGAATTGGCCCGCTGTGAAGTACATCGCCAAGATACCAACCAGCGAGATGACCGAGCCGACGAGGATATACAACGTCAGCTTCATGGCCGCGTACTCTCGGAGCTTGACCCACCCCCACGTGGCGATCAGCAGGTACATCGGGAAAATCGCCAGTTCGTAGAAGAAGAACAGCACGAACAGGTCAATGGCGACGAACACGCCCAACACGCCCGCCACCAGCAGCAAGAAGAACGCCATGAACTCGCGGGTGCGGTCTTGGATGCGCCACGAAACCAACACACCCGCCACCGCCACCATCCCGGTGAGCAGTACCATCGGCGCGCTCAGGCCGTCAACGCCCAGGTGATAGCTGATGCCTAGCGAGTCAATCCAGGGGACTTTTTCCTCGAAGGCGAGTGTTTCATTGAACAACGCGGTGGCGACAGTATCACCATCTTCGGCAATGAGTTCGTCTTGTGCTGCGCGCAACGCCTCGACCTGGCTGTTGTAGCCCAGGAAGACGAATAAGCTGAGCACGAAGATCGACCCGGCTGCCGCGATGGCGATGCCGCGCGCAAGATCACGCTGTTCCCGATCCAGAAACAAAATAATCACCGCTGCGACAATCGGGATGAAAATCAGCAGCGTTAAAACGGGAAAGTTAACCATCGGCCATCCTTACCTGAGCACAAGATCGCTGACGACGGGGTTCGCCAGCATCTCGGTTACAGAGGCGTTGATCACGGATAAAAGCCAGTTCGGCGCAATGCCCAGCACCAACATCAGCACCAGCAGCGGCGCAATGGCGATGACTTCGCGCACCTCAATCTCCAGGCGCGTGTCCTTCCAGCGCAGGTTGAACGGCCCGTGCAGCACCGCCCGAATCCCCTTAAGGATATACGCGCCAGTGAACAGCAAGCCGAGCATCGCAATCACCGTTAGGATGGTGAAGACCGGGTACGAGCCGCGCACCACCAGGAATTCGCTGACGAAACCGTTCAGGCCCGGCAGCCCCAGGCTCGCCATGCTGGTGAAAATGAAGATCCCGCCGTAGATCGGCGCTTTGACCCAGAACCCGCCGTACTGCGTCATGTCGCGGGTGTGCGTCTTATGGTAAATGGCCCCGGCGAGCAAAAACATCCCGGCGGAGCTGAGGCCGTGATTGAACATCTGCAAGACCGCGCCGTTGGTCGCCAGAATGCCGCTTTGCAGCGCTTCGGTCGCGCCCGTCATGAACTGTTCGCCGTAAATGGCGGCGGTCACCGCCAAGCCCAGCGCCACAAAACCCATGTGATTGACCGAGCTGTACGCCACCAACCGCTTGATGTCCGTTTGCCCGAATGCCGCGAACGCGCCCAACACAATGCCGAGCATCGCCAGGAACGCGAAGATCCCGGCCCAGTTGGTGGTGAACGCACCCAGGATGTTCACCTCCGCCACCCACACATCGGGGAAGAGCGGCACCACCAAGCGCAGGAAGCCATACGCCCCCAACTTGAGCATCACCCCCGCCAACAGCATCGATCCAGCGGTGGGCGCTTCGCTGTGCGCATCGGGCAGCCACGTATGGAACGGCCAGACCGGCACTTTGATGCAGAACGCCACGAAGAAGCCCAGGAACGCCAGCGCTTTGGCCGTCTCGACGCTGATGCCGAGGAACGCACCGTTTTCACCCACGAAGTTCGGCCAGATAACCGCCAGCTCGGCGATGTTGAACGTCCCCGCCGTCAAGCCGACCAACTGTGTCGCCAACAGCATCCCCAGCGAGCCGCCCAACGAGTAGATGAAGAATTTCGTCGAGGCGTACTTGCGGTTCGGGCCGCCCCACTGGTCGATGATGAAGTACATCGGCACCAGCGTGAGTTCGTAGAACAAGAAGAAGATCATCAGGTCGCCGGCGACGAACACGCCGAACAACCCGGCCTGGAAGAACAGCAGCAGCGCCATGTGCATGTTGACGCGATCTTCGACCTCAAAGCTGACCAGCACCGCCAGCGGTGTCAGGAGGCCGGTGAGCAGCACCATTGCCGCGCTGATCCCGTCGATGCTGAGCCGCCATGACGCGCCGATCAGGTCAAACCAGGGCAGCGCTTCCGGGCTGACCATCGCACCGTCGGGGTTGCCGTTGGTGTAGCTCACGAAAATCGCTATCGAGAACCCAGCGATGCCCAATGAAAAGACCAACGCCGCCAAGCGCGCCAATGTATCCTGGCGCGGCATGATCATCAAGATCACCGCTGCCACCGCTGGGACGATGATCAGCAGGGTGAGCACATTGAGACTGATTAGTTCCATGTCTGTTTTCGCTCCTGTGCGCGCGTTACGGCGCAGCCTGAGTCGCGCCGCCCGCCGACAACACGAAGACGATCACCAGCAGCAGCGCCGCGAGCGCCACCACCAGCAGGTACTGCTGCACACGCCCGGTCTGCACATTGCGGAACCACACACCAAAACGCCCCACCAATTCCGGGAAGCCGTCCAGCACCCCGTCGATCAGCCAGGTATTGAGCACCTTGAGCAGGTCGCCCGTCCAGGTGAACACCCGCGCGATCAAATGCAGGAAGCCATCGATGACGCCCCGGTCGATGAACTCGTAGGCGATATTCCGCGAGAACCACTGCGACGGGCGGATGAAGACGATGGTGTACAGTTCGTCGAAGTAGTATTTGTTTTGCAGCGTGGGGTACACCGGGCCGAGCATCTTGACCAGCGGGTCAGGCTCGCCAGCGGTCAGCGGCTTGCGCCCGTACATCATGTAGCCGACGTACAAGCCACCCAACGCGACGCCGAACGACGTGAGCACCGGAATCCAGTTGAACGGCGGTTTCGGCGGCTGGAGATCGCTCAGCAGGCTGTACTTGGTGAATTCGAAGAACGGGTTACCGTCCGGCGACAAAAGCGGGCCGAGGATCGGGAAGTCCGGCGGCACGCCGACAAACCCCGCCATAATCGCAAAGAACGCCAGAATGATCAGCGGCAGGGTCATCGTCGCGCTGACGACGCCGCGCCCCAGGTTGGCGTGTTTGGCTTCTTCGGTGCGCGGCTCGCCCAGGAAGGTCAGCGAGATTTGGCGCATGGTGTAGAAAGCAGTGAGGAAAGCAGCCATCGCCAGCACAATGAAAACCAGCGCGTTCAGGCCGAAGCCATTGCTGGTGCCCAGCCAGGCATCCGCCAGAATTTCGTCCTTCGACCAGAAGCCCGCCGTGAGCAGCGGGAACCCAGCCAGCGACAAGCCACCCGCTACGAACGTCAGGAAGGTGACGGGCATCGTGCGGCGCAGCCCGCCCATGTTCATCATGTCCTGCGGGTCGAAGTGCGGTTCGTGATGCTCCGCTTCGTGGGCTGCATCATCGTGGGCTGCATCATCATGAGGCGCATCTTGCGGCGCTTCTTCGTGCGGTGTTTCAGCGGTCGCGTCGGCAGGATGTTCGTCGTGCGCCACTTGCGCATCGTGCGCTTCGTCGTGATGGTCGTCGTGGTTGCCGTTGTGATGACCGTGTGCGTGGACGTGATGCTGGCCGTGCTCCATACCGTGAATCACCGCGCCGGAGGCCATGAACAGCAGCGCCTTGAAGAATGCGTGCGTGATCAGGTGGAAGGCAGCAGCGATGTACGCGCCAATGCCGAGCGCGGCCATCATGAAGCCGAGCTGCGAGATCGTCGAGTAGGCCAGCACGCGCTTGATGTCGTTCTGCGCGACCGCGATGGTTGAGGCAAACAGCGCCGTGAACGCTCCCACGACGCCCATCAGCACAAGCGGCGCGGTGAAATCGCCATCGTGTGGATGTCCGCCCGCTTCCAGCACCGGATACATGCGGATGATCATGTAGATCCCGGCGGAGACCATCGCGGCGGCGTGAATCATCGCGCTAACCGGTGTGGGGCCTTCCATCGCGTCTGGCAGCCACACATGCAGCGGGAACTGCGCCGATTTACCGATGGTGCCGATGATCAAGAAGATGCCGATCAAGCTGGCCGCGCTCAGGCCACCGAAGACCAGCGCAGGCGTGGCCGCCAGATGCTCCAGCACCTCATGATTGTAGAGAATTTCGCGGAAGCTGAGCGTGCCCGTCTCGAAATACAGGTAAGCGATACCCAGCAGCATGATCACATCGGCGATACGCGTCGTCGTGAACGCTTTGATCGCCGCCCGGTAAGCACTGGGCTTCTCGTACCAAAACCCGATCAGCAGGTACGAACACAAACCCATCACTTCCCAGCCGACGAACAACAGCAGCAGATTATCTGCCACGACGAGCGTGAGCATGGCCCCGGCGAACAGCGAGATAAACGCGAAAAAGCGCGCCTGACGCGGATCGTTCGCCATGTAGCCGATTGCGTAGATGAAGATCATCGTGGCGGCCAGCGGCACCATCACCAGCATGATGACCGTGAGCGGGTCAACCATCGTCCCCATCATGAAGACGGTCGTGCCAGTAGACATCCAGGTCACGGCGTTTTCCAGCACCGATCCTTCGGTGCCCAGCGTGCCCTCCACGTTGAAGGCCGCCCCAATCACCGCGATGCTGATCAGCCAGGCGGCGAACATGCCGCTCATCCCCACGA
>JAADYY010000362.1 GCA_010092805.1 Chloroflexota bacterium
GAACTGGTCTAGCCCGGACGACTGGGCAGCAATCGGATAGATTGACGGTGGGGGCACACATGATGGGTGGGGTGCCCCCATTTTTGAATTCATTTTGAATTCACAACGGAGCAAACATGATGAATGATCCACGCATTGAAAAATGGGCCGATATTCTGGTCAATTATTCGACAAAAGTGCAGCCCGGTGAATGGGTCGGCATCCTCGGTGATGTGGCCGCGCTACCGCTGATCCGTGCGGTGTATACAGCGGTTGTCAAAGCGGGTGGCAACCCGGCGCTCATGCTCAGCGATGAGTATATGAATCGGCAGTTTCTGCGCGACGCCAACGATGATCAGTTGGCGTGGCTCGATCCGAGCCAATCGCTGTACTACGATCAGGCGGATGTGTATATTCGCTGTGGCGCGTACGCCAATACGCGCGCGGGCACGAGCATCGACGCGCAGCGGGCGCAGAAATTGCAGGCGGCGCGCAGCCCCTGGCTCGCCACGCGGATGCGCCGCGCCGCTGAAGGGGCCATGAAATGGGTCGGCACGCTCTACCCCACCGAGGGCCTGGCGCAGGAAGCGGGCATGAGCCTGGAAGAGTACGAGGATTTCGTGTTCGCGGCCACTTTCGCAGATCGTGACGACCCGATGGCGGCGTGGCGCGAACTCGGCGCGATGCAGCAGCAAAAGATCGACTGGCTGCATGGCAAAAGTCAGGTCAAGCTGCAAGGGTCAAACATCGATCTCGAACTGTCGATTGCGGGGCGCACGTTCATCAACGCCTGCGGTGAACGCAACATGCCCGACGGTGAGATCTTCACCGGCCCGGTCGAAGATTCGGTGAACGGATGGGTGCGTTTCAGCTATCCGTCCGTGGTGCAGGGGCGCTCGGTTGAGGGGATTCAGCTCAAATTCGAGAACGGCAAGGTCACCGAGGCGAGCGCCGAGAAGAACGAAGATCTGCTGTATGCACAGCTCGACGCGGATGAGCGCTCGCGCTACCTGGGTGAGTTCGCCATCGGCACAAATTTCGGCATCGACCGTTTTACGGGCACGATCTTGTTCGACGAAAAGATCGGCGGGACGGTGCATATGGCGATTGGCGCGGGCTACCCCGATACGGGCAGCATCAACAAGAGTGCCGTACATTGGGATATGATTTGCGATATGCGCCAGGACAGCCGAATCCATGTCGATGGCGCGCTGTTTTACGAGAATGGCGAATTCAAAGTCTGAGCAAATCAGACGTGTGAGGAGCGACGATGGCTGAGTCTTTAGATCGGAACAACGTTTTCGCCCTGTTCATTCTGCTGATCAGTTTCATTGTGCTGCTGCTGCTGATCGTCTCGACGGCACCGGTGGAAGCGCCGCCCCTAATCGAGGTGACGGCGGAGATCACCCCGCCGCTGACGGCGACCCCGGAAACACCGCAGACGGGTGAGACCGCCGCCGCGCGTTCACTGGTTGGGCCGATGATCGGTTTCGAGGTCGGTTGAAGCGGTTGTGCGAGCCACACCGGGGCGCTGATGTGGCTCGCGTGACCAGCGGATCAGATCAGCCCATCAGCAGATCGCTCTGCGGTTCTTTGTCGGCCAGCACCTGCCGCAGCTCCACCACTTGATCGCGGAGGATGGCGGCTTTCTCGAATTCGAGCGCCTTGGCTGCCGCTTTCATCTCGGTTTCCAGTTCCTTGATCATGCGGTGCAGCTCGTCTTTGGGCAGGTCAGCGACGGCGATCTCGCCATCGGCTGAGGCGGCTTGCTCGTTGGTGACAGTGGCCTTGACGCGGTCGGTCAGGTCGCGCACCTGCTTGACGATGGCTTGCGGGGTGAGGCCGCGTTCCGCGTTGTGCGCCTCTTGTATAGCGCGGCGGCGTTCCGTCTCACTGATCGCGTTCTTCATCGAGTCGGTCATGCGGTCGGCGTAGAGAATCACCGAACCTTCGATGTGGCGGGCGGCGCGGCCAATCGTCTGGATGAGCGCCTGCTCCGAGCGCAGGAAGCCCTCTTTATCCGCGTCGAGGATCGCCACCAAGGACACCTCCGGCAGATCGATGCCCTCGCGCAGCAGATTGATCCCGACGACGACATCGTAAACGCCTAAACGCAGGTCGCGCAGAATCTCGACACGCTCAATCGTCTGGATCTCCGAGTGCAGGTAGTGGGCACGGATGCCGTTCTCGTTGATGTAACCGGCCAATTCCTCGGCCATCCGCTGGGTGAAGGTCGTCACCAGCGTGCGCTGCCCCTTCTTCACGCGCAGCGCGATCTCTTGCAGCAAGTCGTCGATCTGCCCTTGAATCGGACGCACACTGATCAGCGGGTCGAGGATCCCCGTCGGGCGGATGATCTGCTGGACGGTCGCCTCGCTTACTTGGCGCTCGTAGGGGCCGGGCGTGGCGGTGGTGAAGACTGTTTGCCCCATGCGCTCCTCGAATTCATCGAAGCGCAGCGGGCGGTTATCGACCGCGCTGGGCAGCCGGAAGCCGTAATCGACCAGCGTCTGCTTGCGGGAGCGGTCGCCGTTATACATGCCGCGCACCTGCGGGATCGTCATGTGGCTTTCGTCGATCACCAGCAGATAGTCGTCGGGGAAGTAATCGATCAGCGTCCAGGGTGGGCTGCCGGGCGTGCGCTGATCGAGGTGGCGCGAGTAGTTCTCGATGCCGGAGGTGAAGCCCATCTCGCGCAGCATCTCCAGATCGTACTGCGTGCGCTGCTCGATGCGCTGCGCTTCGACCAGCTTGCCTTCGCCCTTGAAGAACTTGACCTGCTCCTCAACTTCGCGTTCGATGTCGTGAATGGCTTTTTGCAGCTTCTCTTGATCGGCCATGAACAACGCCGCCGGGAAGATCACCACGTTGTCGTGGTTGGTGAGTAATTCGCCCGTCAGCGGGTCGAATTCGGAGATCCGTTCGATCTCGTCACCGAACAGCGTGATCCGAAACGCGAACTCGACATACGGCGGCGCGATCTCCAGCACATCGCCGCGTGCACGGAATGTGCCTGGCGCAAGATCGGTATCGTTGCGCGAATACTGAATCTGCACAAGCTGGCGCAGCAGCGCTTCTCGGCGGGTCTCCTGGCCGACTTGCAGCCGCGCCGTCGATGCGGCCCACGCTTCCGGGTCGCCGGTCGCGTAGATGCACGACACCGACGCCACAATGATCACGTCGCGGCGGGAAAGCAGCGCCGCTTTGGCCGCAATCCGCAGCCGTTCGATCTGTTCGTTGATGTCCGTCTGCTTCTCGATGTAGAGATCGTAGCGCGGGACGTAGGACTCCGGCTGATAGTAGTCGTAGTAGCTGACGTAGTATTCGACCGCGTTGCGCGGGAAGAACTCTTTGAATTCCGAATAGAGCTGGGCGGCCAACGTCTTGTTATGCGCCAGGATCAGCGTGGGCCGCTGCGTTTCCTGAATCAGGTGAGCGATGGTGAACATCTTGCCGGTACCGGTAGCACCCAGCAGAGTCTGCCGTTTCAGCCCCTGCTCGATGCCATCCTTGAGTTGGGCAATCGCCGTCGGCTGATCGCCAGTAGGTTGGAAGTCGGAGACCAATTCAAAAGGAGGCATAAAGTCACGCTTTCGCTCAGAACGCCAGTTCGAGAGATCGCATATTATAGCAGAAATTGCGCCGGAATTTCAGGATATGTTGTAGAATAATGCATATTTCGCGGTGCATTGCGCCGAAGAATGCTTATTTGAGCAAATGCCGCTTTTTGAAAGGAAATTCTTCTCATGTCCCCAAAACATGATCAATTTGTGACGCTCACACGAGGTTTACGCCGTTATACCCCACCCATGCGGTTGTTCGAAAAGGCCAAGCAGCTCGGTATTTGGAACCCGAGCGACATCGATTTCAGCCAGGACGTGGTCGATTGGCGTGGGCTGAAACCCGATGAACAAGACCTCATCTTGCGGCTGACCGCCATGTTCCAAGCGGGCGAGGAAGCTGTTACGCTCGACCTGCTGCCGTTGATCATGACCATCGCACGGGAGGGCCGCACCGAAGAGGAAATGTTCCTGACCACATTCTTGTGGGAAGAAGCCAAGCATGTTGACTTTTTCAGCCGCTTTCTCACCGAAGTCGTCGGTGGCCCACAAGATCTGAGCGGCTACACCTCCGCCAGCTATCGGGCAATTGTGTATGAAGCGTTGCCGCAGGCGCTCGACCGACTTCAACGCGAACCCACGCCAGCAGTCTTGGTCGAAGCATCAGTGACCTACAACATGATTGTGGAAGGGGTGCTGGCCGAGACGGGCTACCAGGGTTACCTGACTGCCCTGCAACAAAATGGCTTAATGCCGGGCCAATGTAAGGGGATAACCTTACTCAAGCAGGATGAGTCGCGGCACATTGCCTATGGCATCTTCTTGATTTCACGGCTTGTCGCTGAGGATGAATCGTTGTGGAAAGTTGCCATGGCAACGATGGATCGGCTGATGCCGTTGGCGCTCAATGTGGTGACGGAGATCTTCGCGCCTTATGAAGTGCCGCCGTTCGGGTTAGAGGTCAACGAGTTTCTCAACTACGCCTCAATGCACTATCAGAAACGTTATCACCGGATCGCAGCGGCACGTGGGGCGTCGTTAGACGATGTCTATCGCACGACCCATGCCATCATCGAGCGGGGTGATGGTTGAGCGCTGAACTCCCGTCGTGAACTGCATGAATTGCCCGACGATTCGCAGTTGACACCGCCTTAACCGCATGATAACATCGTCATCACGTTGCGGGGTAGAGCAGTGGTAGCTCGTCGGGCTCAAGCCGTAATATTAACAAACAACCCAAACCATGAGAGGGGCCGCTCCCTCGGTTTGTGGGTTAATATTGCAGAGGGCAGCATGTGGAGAAATCTGCATGTGTTTACCTGTCAAATTCGGGGAAACCGTTCGCGGGGTAATCCCGAGCCAAGCGGCGAACACAATCGTTCGGCGAAGGTGTAGAGACTTGATGGCAGGCACCTAAGTGGCGACAATCGCGCAGCGACGCCATAGGGTGAAGGGAAAGTCCAGACCACAAACTGATACACGGGCAGCGAAAGCTGTAGTGGTATGCATAACCCGGAGGCCGTGGGTTCGAATCCCACCCCCGCTACCTTAGTTGGTGATGTAGCTCAGCTGGTTAGAGCGCGAAACTCATAATTTCGAGGCCACTGGTTCAAGTCCAGTCATCACCATCCACAAAGCTCCCCCATTGGGAGCTTTTTTGTTTCCCAACGCCCGATCATCTTTCCAGCAGTTCCAGTTCCGACCCCAGTAGATCGTGCCAGGACTCGCGGTGGCGCGCCCAGTGCCAGGATTGACCATCTTCCGCGACGACGATCTCCGGCGGGCGGGGACGCGCATTGTAGTTGCTCGCCATGACCATCCCATACGCGCCGGTCGTCAAAATCGCCAGCAGATCCCCCGGCGCGACTTCCGGTAGATCGATGTGATGGGCCAGCACATCGGTCGATTCGCAAACCGGGCCGACGAGTTCGACAGGCGCGGTTGATGAGTCATCCGCGCGTTGGAGCGGCACCACCCTATGATCCGCACCGTAGAGGGCCGGGCGCAGCAGTTCGGTCATGCCCGCATCAACAATCACGAAGGTGCGCCCCCCCTGCCGCTTGACATACAGCACGCGCGTGACCAGCATCCCAGCGTCAGCGATGATAGAGCGGCCCGGCTCCAACATGACAATGTAGCCATTGAGCAGCGGCACGAGTTCTGACACGAAGTGATCGAGTGGGGGCAGCTCATCGTCCGGTGTGTAGGCGACGGGGAAGCCGCCGCCAATGTTGATCGCGCGGATCTGTGGATACGGCGCGATCAGGTCACGCGCGATCTGCACAGCGCGCACCGTCGCTGTCACATCGCGGAGTTGGCTGCCGATATGGAGGTGAACACCCGCGAACGCTAGATGCGGGAAAGCGGTTTGATCGCTGAGCAAGCCGCGTAATGCCGCCGCCGACAGCCCGAATTTAGCGCCGCCGTGCCCGGTGGCAATCGCTGGGTGGGTGTCGGCGGCGACATCTGGGTTGAGGCGCAGCGCCACCCGCGCCCGGCGGTCAAACTCCCCGGCGATGGCGTCGAGGAAGTGGCATTCGGTCACGTTTTCGACATTGAACCAGCCGATGTCGTGTTCCAGCGCGTAGAACAGTTCACCGCCGGTTTTGCCCACCCCCGCGAAGACAATTGCCTCCGGGGTGGCCCCAGCGTGCAGTGCCCGATGGATCTCGCCGCCGCTCACCGCGTCGATGCCGGCCCCTGCCGCGATCAATGTACGCAGCACGGTCAGGTTAGCGTTGGCTTTGGCGCTGTAGTGGATCTGTGCGTTGAGTGGGGCAAATGCCGCTTGAATACGCCGCAGATTGGCGACCGCACGGCGCAAGCTGTAAATGTAAGTGGGCGTGCC
>JAADYY010000004.1 GCA_010092805.1 Chloroflexota bacterium
AGGTTGCCGATGAAATTGAGGATCGCAATCGACCCGATGACTTCACCGCCGTGAATCGCGCCCTGTACCAGCAGGGTTGGGCCGGGTTCCGCCCCGGCAAACAGATGCACGGGAATATCAGGCCGGAGGCCGGAACGGGAGGCGGCGGTTTCGAGATACCCGAAGACGTGTTCTCCGGGGTTGGCTTCTAAATTGCCGACGCGCATAACGTGATCTCCCTCGAATAAGCCAATAAGGATTAAGTCGTCACTGTGGCTGGGACGGAATGCGTGCCCAGATATTTTTGGAACCAACCGAGAATCCGCCGCTGCCGTTCGATGCGATTGCCGGGACGCCCGCCACGCGACAGGCCGTGATTCTCACCCGCGAAGATCACCAGTTCGACGGGTTTGCCCATCCAGCGCAGCGCCGCGAAGAGCTGCTCAGCCTGTTCGAGTGGGCAGCGGTAATCCTCGTCGCTGTGGATGATCAGCAGGGGGGTGTTGACCTGGGTCGCATACGCAAGCGGCGACTGCCGCCAACTCGACTCCAGATCGCGCCAGGGGTTGGTGCCGGTTTCGCCCTCGGTGCATTCCGGCCCGATGTCCGACGTGCCAAACATGCTGATCTGGTTGACAATCGAGCGTTGCGTGACGGCGGCGGCGAACCGATCCGTGTGGCCGATCACCCAATTGGTCATGAAGCCGCCGCAGCTTCCCCCTGTGACGCCGAGCCGGTCTGCATCGATGTAGGGCCGCGCCACCAGATCATCGACGCCGAGCATGACTTCTTCGTAATCCTTGCCCCCTTGATCGCCTTCGCTGGCGTGAGTCCATGCCTGGCCGTAGCCTGCGGTGGTGCCGCGCTGATTGAAGTAGGCGACGGCATACCCGGCGTTGGCGTAAATCTGGAACTCGTGGTTGAAATCCCACGAGAACATTGAACAGTGGACGTAGACAATCGCGGGGTAGCGCTGACCCTCTACAAAATCCAGCGGCTTGATCAGCCAGGCATGGACCTTCGCACCATCGACGCCGTCATACCAGTAGGTTTCGGGCACCGCCAGGCGGTGATCGCGCAGCCAGGGATTGAGGTCGGTGAGGCGGCGGATTTGCCCATGATTCCACAGGTACAGCTCGCCGGGGTTGCTGGGGTCGCCCTGTCCGTAAGCGACCATGTTGCCGTTGGCGGGGCTGTATTCAAAGGTCACGCTGTCGCCGCCGATGAGTTTTTCGTAATGCCCACCGCTATCGATGCGGTAGAGGTTCGTCGCACCTTTTTCGGTCAGCAGGAAGTAGATCCAGGGGTCGCCGGGTGCCCATTTCACCGTGACATTGGCGAGGCTCTTGCGCTGATCGGCGACGGCGTAATTGCCGACCTCTTCGTCAATATCCGCGCCGAGTTTGTGTGCTGTGCCTGCGGCGACATCCGCGAGATGCGGCTGCCAGAAATTGCGCCGGTTGACGGGCGGGGGAGAATTGTGCCCCGCAAACGCGATGCAGCGGTCGCCTTCACCCCACACCGGGCTGACGGCGGTGCCTTGCCAGTCTGGCAGTAGCGGCTGCGGCTCGCCCGTAGGGAACGAACACACAAAGATCTGCCCGTAGCCCAGCGGCGTATTCTGCTCGCGGGCCATGCCCACAAACGCCAGCCGATCCCCGCTATTGCTCCACTTGGGGGACGAATAATCCATTTCACTGGTCGTCACCTGAATCAGATCGCTGGTGGGGAGTTCCAGCACCCAGATCTGGGTGTAGCGGTCTTCGACCCAGCCGACGCCATCCTGTTTGTAGCGCAGCCGCCGCACCACCTTGATTGTTGGCGCGGGAATGCCTTGAGCAGGGTTGCGATCTTCCGGGCTGCGGATGCGCGTCCAGCGCACGCCAACCAGCTTCGTGCCGTCCGGTGACCAATCAAGGCTGCTGAAGGCTTCGCCCTCAATCGGGATGATGCGCGGCGCATCGGTGCTTGGCGTCCACAGTCGGATCGAAGTACCTGCTTCATCACGGTAGCTGTAAGCGATCTGGCTGCTGTCATGACGCCACACCACCGACGAGACCTGGCTGGCACCATCGGTCAGACGGCGCGGCATCGGCTCGTTGAGGTGATGCACATACAGGTGCGTCATGTAGCCGTTGCTGTCGGCGTGCGGTCGCTTGATGGTGTAAGCGATCATCGTGCCGTTCGGAGCCAACGCGATCTCGTCCAGCCAGCGAAATTTGAGGAGGTCTTCGGGGATCAAGCCCCGTCGTTTGTCTTGGAACGTCGTCTGGTTAGTGACCATCGTCCGTCCTTTCGCGTAGAGTCCACAGTGAGGTGTTAGCGCGGGATCAGGTTATCGACGGTGTCTTCGACGACGCCGAAGAAGCAGCACCACTGCCCCTCAGTCACGGAGGGCCGGGCGCGCAACCCGAAAATCACGCCTGCCTGCGGTGCGCGGATCTCCGCGATCACGTCGCCGTACAGGTCATAGATCTGTCCGATGAGCGTCCCCGCTTCGATTTCTGTTTCGAAGGGCAGGTCGGGGTTGCCGACGTACATGCCGGTCGCCGGGGCCAGCAGCGCGATCTGGTAGCCCATGCGCCAGGCCGGGGCGTACTGCGCCGCGCCGTCGATCATGTTGTAGTGGCGCATCACGTTGAGGTAGCCCGCCGCGAGATCGTCGGCGACCTGGTGAAAATCGCGCGTCAACGTGCGGCAGTTACCGCCCAATTCGACGGTGACCCCGGCTTTGCCCAGCGCGCCGATCTGCGAGCTGGGGTTGCCGCCGCCCGTGCCGCTGCGGAAAACCAACGTCCAGTTCGGCCCCATCGCGGCAGCCAATTCCAGGCTCGGCGGGTTATCTGACGCGAAGATCATGTGCGCCAGATACGAATGCTCGCCGCCAGAATGGATCGCGATTTGTAGATCACACTGATCTTTCATCGCTTGCCAGTGGGCGTGGGCGACGCGCTCGGTGGGGTAGCCTTCGGGTTTGCCGGGATACAGACGGTTCATGTCATACGAAAAAGTGTCCAGCGGATCGCCGCGTGTGCCAGCGGTAAAGGCTTGCACATTCATCACCGGCACCGCCACGACTGTGCCGCGCAATTGCTGCGGGTCGAGCTGCTGGATCGCCTTGAAAATCGAGAATGGGCCTTCCGGTTCGTCGCCGTGTGTGGCCCCATTCAGCCACAGAATCGGCCCGTCTTCCACGCCGCGATACACAATGATCGGAATTTGACGTTGGCGATCATACATATCGCCGCCGATCAAGATGCCGCCGCGTTGGACTTCGCCGGGCATGACGGAGACTGTACCGATAGTGAGCGGGTCTGCCATTGGTGGTTTTATCCTTAATGTTTGTAATATTTATAGTGTAAATTCGACACCGACCGAAGCCGCCAGCGGGCGCAACTGCTCGACGGTTTCGCGCGCGACCGGGATGCCTGCCTGTTGGCGCTGTGCCATGCGCGTGAACTCCACCTCGCCGGGCAGCAGCACCGGGCGATTTGGATCAATCGGCGGCGCGCTCTTGATGTCGGCGACCAATGCCTCTAACCGCTGATCGAAATCTGCCGACGGCAGCAGGGCATTTGGATTGATGGCAACCAGCATGTGGCCCACGTCGAAGTTTTGCTCGTCCTGAAACACCGACAAGCCGAAGAGCGCACCCGTCATTACCCCTGAGAGCACATCGGTGATCAGGCTGAGGCCGTAGCCCTTGTATTCGCCGATGGGCAGCAGGGGGCCGTCCATCGCGGCGGCGGGGTCGGTGGTGCGCTGGCCGTCCGGCGTCAATGCCCAGGTGTCTGGCATGGCTTTGCCTTCCTGCTGATACCAGCGCATCATCCCCTTGCCAGACATGGTGAGTGCCATGTCGAGGACGATGGCGTGCGTGTCCTGGCGAGGGATGGCAATGCCCCAGGGATTCGTTCCCAGCACCACTTGCGCCGACCCCCAGGGGGCCATCTCGGCTTTGGCGTTGGTGAACGCCCACCCGATCAGACCGTTTTGAGCGGCTTGCAGTGCGTGATAACCGGCGATGCCGAAGTGATTGCTGTGCCGTACGCCCACCATCGCGATCCCGGTGGTTTTGGCCTTCTCGATGGCGCGCTGCATGGCACGGTGGGCGGCGACGTAGCCGAACCCTTTCGCCGCATCGAGCAGGGCGAAGCTGGGGCCATCAGTGATCCACTGCATCGGCGCGTTGGGGATGATCCCGCCGCTCTGGATGCGCCGATGGTAGCGGAAAAATTTCTCTAACCCCTGCCCCTGACCGGGGTGCCACCACAGCGAGGCCGTCATCAGCCCGTCGGTGATGATGGTGGCCTCTTGGGTGGTCGCGCCCAGCGCTGTCAGCAGATTTTCGGAGAACGCCCGCAGCGTGCCCAGCGGGTAGAGTGTGACGAGATCTTGATTGTCTATGCGGTAGGCCATGTGGGTCTACTTTTCGAGTGTCATCTGGTTGCGATAAAGTTTGGGTATCACAGAAATTTGGGTAATATTTGGGATAACTTGGGATAACCCAATTCGACTCATGATCAAATCGATTGTCGCCAACACCACAAATGCTCTCATGCTATCACTCACCCTCACATGAACGGCTGTGCGCTGGGGTTGAGCACCGCTTCGTTGACGACGAATTCGGCGGGGCTGGTCAATAGGTGGCCGATGAAGCGCGCCACTTCTTCTGGGGCCATACTTTCGGAACGCGGCTTCTCGCCGATGGGCGCGCCGCGCCACCCCGTATCCATGCCGCCGGGATACAGTATCGTTGCGCGAATACCGTTAGCTTTTCCAGCGGCTGCAATCGCGTGATTCAGTCCGGTCAGCCCAAACTTCGCCCCGCCATAGGCCGGGCTTGATCCGCCGCGCAGGCCCGCCGTGCCAGAAATCGTGATCACGTAGCCGTCGCCGTTCGCACTCAAGGCGTCCCACAGCGCACGAGTCATGTAGAAGACGCCGCTCAGGTTCGTGCCGATCACCGCATCCCAATCGGCGAAATCGGTGTCCTGAAACGTGCGGGGCGCGGGGATGCCTGCGTTGTTGATCAGCACATCAACGCGGCCCATCGCCGCTGTGATGCGTTCGGCGGCTGATTGCACCTGGGCTGCATCTGAGACATCGCACGGGACGACGAGTGTTCGTTCAGCGGGCAGCGCTGCGGCTGTTTCATCGAGCCGGGCCGGGTCGCGGGCGATCAGGACGACCTTCGCTCCTAAATCGCTCAGATGTTTGGCGACCGCTTGCCCTAACCCGTGACTCGCGCCGGTGACGACCGCGACTTTGTCCTGTAGTGGGGTGCTCATCGTTGTGGCCTCCGTCATACGGCTAGCGGTTGGCTGAGATCGACGCGCGGGCGCTCGCCGTCACGGATGCGGGCCAGCTCGGTTAACGCCTCGGAGAGTTCCAAGCCGCGATTGGTGCCGGTGCCCCCGCCGATGTGCGGCGTCATGATCAC
>JAADYY010000363.1 GCA_010092805.1 Chloroflexota bacterium
CTTAGTGGTTGGGGTGCGAATCAAAGGCTTGTTCATCGCGTGTGATTATAGCTCACGCGGTGGCAAGCAGTTCTAGGCAGTTTGTACAGGCTTGCCGCGCGTGGGCGCGCTGACCCTTTACACGATCCAGCAGGGTTGGTATAACAGAAATCAACCTGCTGTGTGCGTGCTGTGCAGCATACGTTTTGAGCCAACAGTATCACAACGGGGATTGTTATGTGGCAGCAAGGTGATAGACCTCGGTCAAGACCCCAATGCCAAGCAAATCCCCACCTGCGACAGCAGGTTCAAAACTTCGCACACACGGCATGGCGGGATTTTGCCACTGAGCAGCGCACTCATACGAGTGCGCTGTTTTTGTTTGCGCCCTTAACGGGAGTTGGTTGGCCCAAACAGCGACTCCAACAGCAGTGTCATCGCGCCTTGCTGGGGCAACAGCACCGCGTTGCCATCTGACGTTTGGTAATCGGCCACATAACTGCCATCCAGGACGGCGGTTTGGATGTTCTCTGCCGGGATGTCTTTGAGGTACCAGCCCAACCGGATGATCTCGTCGAGTGTCATTTCGGTGTAGATGTGTGCTTGCAGCGACGACCACAGTCGCGGTGCCTGCACGATCAGGCCGGGGAGTACATCCGGTTGCAGCAGGCTGTCGCGGATGGCGAACAGCACCAACTGCTGCCGCCGTGCCCGCTGAAAATCATCGTCCGAGTGACGGGTGCGCGCATAGCGCAGGGCGGTGTAGCCGTCCATGACTTGCGGCCCGCGCTCAATAATGAGCGGATCGTAGCCATAATTCATGTCTGGGAAGTTGTAATCGTTGATCGAATAGGGTACATCGATCTCGATGCCCCCCAGCGCGTCGATCAGCGTGATGAACGCCTGGAAATCGGCGACCACGTATTCATGCAGCGGCACGCCAAAATTGGACTGGATTGTCTGCATCGCCAGCCCAGGGCCGTAGCCGGGAAGTTCTAACTCGCCCAGCAGCAGCGCCGAGTTCACCCGATGCGCTTGGTTGTAACCGGGAATCGTGACGTAAAGGTCGCGCGGGATGCTCAGGATCGCCATGCTGTCGGTCGCTGGGTCAATGCTGACCAGCATGATCGTATCGGTGCGGTAGCTCAGGCCCGTCTCGCCGGGTCGCCGATCCAGGCCGAGCATCAGCAGATTCAGGCGCGAACTGCCGTCCCAGGGTTCCAGCACGATGCTGCTGCCATCGATCAACTGCACCTGCTGCGGCGCGTTGAGATCTGGGACGGGCTGGCTGTAATCTTCGCGCACATCCACCGGCGTCGGCACAACGAACGTCGGTGTGGGCACCACCACCTGCGCAACCGACGGGCGCGGCTGCAGAATCGCCAGCGCACCAATACTCAGCGCGATCACCACCCCAACGAGCAGCACCGCGGCAGACAGCAGCAGCCAGCCACCACCGGAATGACGCGCTGGGCGACGCGGCGGCGGCCCTGGCCGATCCGCAGCAGGGGCGTGTGGTTGTGCCGTTGGCAGCGGCGGCGGCGGAGGGATGGTGTCGCTGGCGCTATAATGATATTCAGCGAGCGGCGGCAGCGGTAGTGGTTTTCCCGCCTGATTCGGTGCGGGGGCGTTGGGCCGCTCAATGCGATTGGGGTTGGGGTTGATCATCGTCCGCTTCCATTCGTGTTACATCGCCTATGACGTTCGCATGAATGTCAAACGCTGAGTATAAGGCAGGTGCAGAAAATGCGTCAATGGCGCTTGATCTACGATCACCCAACGACTGGTGCGGGTAATATGGCGCGCGACGAGGCGATCCTACGGGCGGTGGCCGCCGGGAACGCGCCACCGACGCTGCGTTTATATGCGTGGGAGCCGCCGTGCCTCTCGTTAGGGTATGGACAGCGCGTCCGCGACGTGGATCAGGCGCGCCTCCGCGATTTCGGTTGGGATTTGGTGCGGCGACCGACGGGCGGGCGCGCGCTGCTGCACACCGACGAACTCACCTACAGCCTCGCACTCCCGCTCGATCACCCCGTAGCCGCGGGATCGGTGGTCGAAAGCTATCAACGCATCAGCGCGGCCCTGTTGGCGGCGCTCAACCGCTTGGGCGCTCAACCGCGCGCGGATCGCACTGAAGATGCACAGCCGGCTCGAACGGTGGGGCCGGTATGCTTCGAAACGCCAGCGCATTACGAGATCACGCTAGGTGGGCGCAAACTGATCGGTAGCGCGCAACTGCGGCGGCGCTCGTTGGGGGGGCTGCTGCAGCACGGCACGCTGCCGCTCACGGGTGATCTGGGGCGCATCTGCGCGGTGCTGGCTTACCCGGATGAAGTGGCGCGCTCGGCAGCGCGGCGGCAGGTGCGCGCCCGTGCGATCACGCTGGAGGCGGCGCTCAACGGGCGTTTAGTCGGTTGGTTGGCGGCTGCCGATGCCGTTGCCGCCGGGTTTGCGGAAACATTCGCTGTCGATTTGGTCACTGCGTCGCTGTCTTCGGCGGAGATCGCTGCGGCGGATGCGTTACTGGCGGTCTACGCTGGGGACGACTGGAACGGCAAACGCTGAACGTACATCCACAGGTTGGTTGCCACAGCCTGATGAACGATGTGAAGCGATGTCCCAGATGTTGTTGGCGAA
>JAADYY010000056.1 GCA_010092805.1 Chloroflexota bacterium
CATCATTGGTGAACAGGCCCTTCCAGGGATCCGGTACCAGGTCGTTGGGGTAGCTCAGTTCCTGGTTGTCTGTGGTGACAATATTGCTGTCGGTCATTGCTCAGTGCTCCTTCATGAGATAAAACGATCAAAACGCTGCTCGGGAAGCACTCCCCCCCTGAGCGAACGGTGGTACTCACCCGCCCGAACCCTTCAGGTTCCCAGCGGATGACCGTCCAAAGCGCGGCAGCGGGTCGGCGGCGGCATTGCCAACCGCACTCCCGGCGCTTGTGGTTGGAGCCAATTAATCGGTCGCGCGGATGCCTGCAAACACCGCCCCGACTCCCGCCGGGTCCTGTTCGAAAAGTCCGCTCAGGAAGTGCATGGTATTGCGGGCGTTACCCTCAAAAGCCAACGCGACCGTGTCGAAATTGCAATTCTCAAAGTATGGCAGGCCCACCGACGCGAACACCAACGTCACGCGGCGGAAGGTGCAGCCGAGAAACGCGCGGTTGTCTACCATCACTTCTTCGTTCTCAAAGGTTTGGTTCTCAATTGTTTCCACGCGCCTGCTCCGTTGAGTCTAGGGGTGCGTCTTCTTCCGTGCGCACCGGCAGCGACGGGCCGTAATTGGGGTCGAGCAGCACATCGAAGGCCGCGTCGATGGGAATGCGGACAACGCCGAATTCACGATTCCCCAGTTCTTCAGTATCGGTGATGAACTCATACACCGCCAACTGCGCCAACTGCGTGTCGCGCATCATGTCGTAGGTCGCCGCCAGATCATCTGGCAGTGACGGGATCAAGTCGAACGACACTTCGCTGATCACCGGTTCGGCGGGG
Organism: Chloroflexota bacterium; assembly: GCA_010092805.1. Lineage (GTDB taxonomy): Bacteria > Chloroflexota > Anaerolineae > Aggregatilineales > Phototrophicaceae > Flexifilum. The sequence goes on from JAADYY010000056.1 coordinate 823, forward strand.
TCAGCGTCGAGAATTGCGTAGGGCTGGATAAAGTAGCCCACCAGATAGATGATGAAGTACCACCCCACCACCAGCGCGACCACCCCCGCATAGATCGCCAGCCGCCCGTAGTGGTTGCCTTCGTTGAGGGCGGGGCAGGGTTCGGGGTGTTCGGGCAGCAGGAAGAACCCGCGCTCGGCGCGCTCCAGCGCCATGTCAACGGCCTGAGTCGCGCCGGAACGATACAGCGCGTTCAGGTAGGTGGTCGTCTCGGCGGCCTGCCCGGTGAGCTGCACGCGCACGTTGGTGAAGGTGCAGCGCGCAAAGCTGGGCGGTTCGCCGCCGCCAAACAACAGCGTCACGTTGGTGAAGGTGCAAGCTTCGTATTGGTTGCCGTCAACGCTGATTTCGGTATCAGCGAAACGCTCTCTCAGAAAGTTCGCCATGCGTCACATCCTCCCGGAGGCTAGAACTCGCCTTGCAGTTCAGGCGGCAGATCGTCGAACGTGGCATTCTGGCTGAGCTGCAAAGCGCGGACATAGGCGACAATGGCCCAGCGGTCTTCTGGCTGGATGCGCGACGCCAGGCTGAACATTTGCCCGAAGCCGTCGGTGATCACCTGGAAGTAGTAGCCGTCGGGCATGTCGCGCAGCCGCTCGATGTGATACGACGCAGGCGCGGGCATCGGGTAGCCTTCCGCCGCCACGACGCCATCCCCGTAACCACTGTAGCCGTGGCACGCCGAGCAGAAGCCGTCGTAGAGGCGTTGGCCCTCTTCCAGCGTCTCGCGGGTGATTTCGAACGGGAAGCTGTCGGCCAAGCGGCCATCGACGGTGCCTTCATAAAGGTGTTCGTCGGTGCGCTCGAAGCCGACGGGCACGGCGTTCGGGTCAAGGTTGCGGGCCGCCGCGCCAAAGGTCTCGCTGGGCGCGTACGGATCATGGAATTTGGCTTGATCGCGCATGTTGTCGCAGCCCGCCGCGACCAGCACCACCACGAGGACGAGCGCCAGCCGCCGCAGCCGCCGGGCGCGGTTCGGTGCATTCCGTGAAGTTAACATGTCACCTCGCTCACTTGAATCGGTTCGAGGTTTTGCAGGAACTGCCAGGTTTCGCGGAGCCGGAACTGTGCGTCGTCGGTTTGGATGCACAGGAAGAAGCGGCTCTGCGAGGCTGCCTCGATGCCGTCGGTATTGAAGATCGGGTGGTAGGGCTGCGGCAGGGCGCTGCGGATGAGCAGGAAGCCGACCGCCGCCACCCCCGCGAACAAGATGCTGGCCTCAAAGGTGATGGGGATGAAGGCCGGCCAACTGAACAACGGGCGGCCCCCCACGTTCAGCGGGTAGTCCACGACCGCCGTCCAGTATTGCATGAGGAACGCGGCGGCACCGCCCAACAGCAGGGCAATGAGCACCAGCCAGCCCAGCACGGGCGTGCGCTGCTGGTCCAGCACTTCGTCCAGGCCATGCACCTCAAACGGTGAATAGGTGCGAATCTTGCGGTAGCCCGCGGCGCGGGCTTGACGGGCGGCTGCCAGCAGCGCGGCTGGCTCCTCGAATTCCGCCGTCAACCCATACAGACAGTTGGATTTTCCGTTACTCATTCCCAGCCCTCCTCGTGGGCAACTTCCTGCACTTCATACATAGGCATGACGGGGAAGAAGCGGATGAACAGGAACATAGCCGTTAGGAACAGGCCGAACGGCGAGAAGATCGTCAGCCAGTCAGTCAGGGTCGGGTGCCATTGATCCCACATCGACACCATATGGCCGTAGCCCAGGCTGATGCTGATGATGACGAAGCGTTCCAGCCACATACCGATCAACACGCCGATACAGATGAGCACCAGCAGCGGCAGGTTGCGGCGCACCGATTTGAACCACAGCAGTTGGATGATGACCACGTTGAACAGGATCATCCCCCAGTAGGCCAGGCCGTAGGGGCCAAATGTGCGTTCAACGGTCAGCAGCACTTCGCCCGTGTGCCCGGCGTAGAACGCGCCAAACACCTCCACCGCGTAACCATAGCCGACCATCAGGCCTGTGACGAGCATGAAGCGTGACGCCCAGTCGATGTGTTTCAGCGTGATCAGGTTTTGCAGGTTGAACAGCGACCGCAGCGCAATGGCGAAGATGAGCACCATCGCAAACCCGGCGAAGACCGCGCCCGCCACAAAGTACGGCGGGAAGACGGTGTGGTGCCAGCCGGGCACGTTGGTGATGGCGAAGTCGAGACCGATGATGCTGTGCACCGAAATCACCAGCGGGGTGGCCAGCGCGGCCAGCAGATAGGCCGTCTTGCGCAGGCGTACCCAGTGCGTCGAGTCGCCGCGCCAGCCCATCGACAAGAAGCTGTAGATGCCCTTCGTGAGCGGGCGTTGGGCTTTGTCGCGCACCGCCGCGAAGTCTGGCAGCAGGTCAACGTAGAAGAACAGCAGCGAGACGATACCGTAAGCGCTGATCGCCACCAGATCCCAAACGAGCGCACTCGTCCACTGCGGGTTGAGGCCCAGCGTGTTGGGGTATGGCCCCACCCAGTAGGCGAACCAGGGACGCCCCGTGTGCAAAATCGGGAACAGGCCCGCTGTCGCCAGCGCAAACAGCGTGATGGCTTCGGCGTAGCGGCTGAAGGCCCCGCGCCAGGATTGGCGCATCAGCAGCAGGAAGGCCGAGATGAACGTCCCGGCGTGGCCGATGCCGATCCAGAAGACCAGGTTGATGATGCCCGTACCCCACACCACCGGCTGGTTGACATCCCACAGGCCGACGCCGACAGTGGCGACACGGCCCAGGGTGAAGACGAACACCAGCAGCAGCAGGGTCGAAAGCAGGAAACCGATCCACCACCAGGCGGGGGTGCGCCCAAAAATCGGCGCGATCACCGCGTCGGTGATGCTGCCCAGCGAGAAGCGTCCCGCTGGGGCGTCGGCCATTTGGCCGCGTGGAATGATCTGATTTTGTGTGGCCATCTTCTACCCTTCGTCGTCTGCCGCTGCCGGCTCGTCGTTCAGCAGGGACGGATGCGGATTCGTGATGCGTGCCAGGTAGCTGGTACGCGGCTTGGTGTTCAGTTCTTCCAGCAGCCCGTAATTGTGGGGCTGGGCTTTTTCCTGCGACACTTGGGCGTTGGGGTCGTTGATGTCGCCGAATTTGATGGCCTGCGTGGGGCAGGATGACGCACAAGCGGGCAGCACCTCGCCGTCACGGATTGAGCGGTTCTCGACGCTGGAGGCGATCCGCGCCTCGTTGATGCGCTGGACGCAGTAGCTGCATTTTTCCATGACGCCGCGCGCGCGCACCGAGACATCTGGGTTGCGCTGCTCGACCAAAATTGAGGCGGGGTCCACATACTCAAAGAAGTTGAAGCGGCGCACCAGGTACGGGCAGTTGGCCGCGCACGAGCGCGTGCCGATGCAGCGGTTGTAGACCATGTTGTTGAGGCCCTCATGGTCGTGAACCGTCGCTTGCACCGGGCAGACCTGCTCGCAGGGTGCGTTTTCGCAATGCACACACGCCACCGGCTGGAAGGCGCTGTCGTTTGGGTTGTCGTTCACCTCAATGCGGTCGATGCGAATCCAGTGCATCTCGCGCTCTTGCAGCACTTCAGTTTTGCCGACGGTGGGGATGTTGTTTTCCGACTGGCAGGCGACCACACAGGCATTGCAGCCGATGCAGGAGGTGATGTCAATCGTCATGCCCCAGGCGTAGCCGTCGTAGTCGAACTCATCGACCAGGAACGAGGCTTCGGTCTTCTCTTCCTGGGCGAAATCTGGGTTATCGACGAACTCAGCCAGCGTGCCAGAGCGCACCGGGTCGGTGCCGAAGGTCTCGAAGTATTTCTGCGTCTGCGCCAGCTCGTAAGTCTGGCCTGTGCGCGTGACTGTCGCGCCGCTGTCGAACCAGGGGGCGAACGAGGTGCGCACCGCATAAGCGTTGAAGTTCAGCCCGGCTTCAACATCTGAAGCCAGCCCACGCCCATAGCCCAGCGCGACGGTGATCGTGTTGTCTGGCTGGCCGTTGATCACCCACACAGGGACTTGCAGCGCCCGCCCGCGATACTGCACATCCACCAAATCGCCGTTGCTCACGCCAAGTTCCTGAGCGGTGGCGGGGCTGAGGGCCGCCGGGGTATCCCACGAGATTTTCGTGAGCGGGTGCGGCAGTTCTTGCAGCCAGGTGTTATCCGCGAAGCGCCCGTCGTAAATGGCCGGGTCGGGGCGGAAGACAATGTCCAGCGTGTCGGCGTCGGGCGCGGCGGTGTTCGCCAGGGCCGCGATAGCTTCGGTGACGCCTGGAGCCAGCGGCGCAGCGAACGCGGGCGGCGTCGAGTCGGCCAGCACACCGTCGTTGAGCGACCGCCGCCAGTATGTCTCGAAGTCGGTGCCGCCGTAACGCCCTTCCCAGTAGCCGCGCACGATGTCATAGCCGGAGCGGTCATCGCCCGCGATCATGGCGACCATCTCGTAAGCCGAGCGTGAGTCCGCGTACAGCGCGCCAATGGGCGGCTGGATGATGCCGACGGTGCCGTCAAACGCGCGGGCATCGCCCCACGCTTCGATGTCGTGGGTGGCGGGCACGTGCCAGGTGCACAACTGCGAGGTTTCGTCGTTATACAGCGAGACATGCACCGAGAACGGCACACGCGGCAGCGCTGCGGCAAACGGAATGTCTGCCAGCGCGTTGTAGACCGGGTTGCCGCCCAAGATGAACAGCGCTGCGATGTTGCCCGCGCTCATTTCACCGACCAGTTCGTCAAGCTGAGCGGCTTCGTTGGCCGCCGACGGGGCCGTTGGCGCGGTGTAGCGCACGGTGGTGCCCGCGTTGCCCAGCCCTGCGTTGAGGGCATGAACCAACGCATGGACGACGGGCGGCTGCTCTTCGCCGACGATCACCAGGCTGGTGCCGCGATTGGCATCCAATTCCGCGACGACGGCGTTGAAGAAAGCCGCATCCCAGGTGGGGTCATCGATGGCCTGCCCGCCTTCGATGCCCAGCGCATCGGCCAGCGCCAGAGCGAAGCGCTCGATCTCACCGGGGCGCACGGCCAACCGATGATCGGCGACGGTGCCGGTGACGGTCGCGCTGCTCTCGACGGCAAAGAGCCGGTTCATCGTCGTGGAGCCTTCACGAACCCTGCGCCCGTTGGCGAAATCACGCGCGTAGCGGATGCTGCCCGGCATCTCCAGGAGGAAATCGGCGTCCAGCGCCAGAATGACGTTGGCTGCATCGATCTGATACACCGGGTCAACCGGGCCGCCGAAGGCGACGCGCGCGCCTTCCAGCGCATTGTCACGCGAGACGGGTTCGTACTCGTGGATGCGCACACCGGGATAGGCGGTGCGCAGTTCATTCAATTGATTGAGCAGTGTCGGCGAGCTGATCGTTTCCGACAAAATCGCAATGCCGGAGCCGTCACCCGCGCGTAGGCCGTCCATCACGTTATCGAAGGCGGTGCGGAACGCGGCGAAGGTGCTGGCTGCGCCATCGCTGAGCACCCGCGTTGAGCGCATGGGGTTGTACAGTTCCAGAATGGACGCGTGGACCATAGCGCTGCCACCGCCCAGCGAACCGGGGTGATTCGGGTTGCCTTCGATGTGGGTGGGGCGGCCTTCGTGCGTCTCGATGAGCACGCCCGTGGCGTACCCGCTCAGCACCATCGACGAGGCGAAGTACAGCGGGCGGCCTGGGATGATCTCCTCTGGTGCCCGCACGTAAGGCACAATGACCTCATGTTCGGTGCGCGGGTTGGGGGCGCAGCCTGTCAAGCTGAGGCCGCCCATGGCCAGCGAAGCGCCCATCAATCTTAGGAAACTGCGCCGGTTCATCCCGCCGCGCTTCATCACAGCCGCTTCGCGCGGGAATTCGCGCTCGACAATCTCCATAAACCTGGGATCGTCAGCAAATGCTTGCAAGTTTTGCCACTGCTGGTCGGTCAATGGCTGCTCTGACACGCCGGAGCGGTCATGCTGCTGCGCTTCCTGCGACATAAAGAACTCCTCTACTGTTAACGGTGGCAAATCGAGCAGTTGGTGAGACCCTCATTGTCGACGTGGTACTCTTCGATCAACTGCAAGCCTAGTTCGATCTGGTTGTCTGGTTCCTCATAGCCGAAGGTGTAGCGCTCGGAGATGGGGCGGATGAAGCGTTCCGGCTCGCGGTGGCACTCCAGGCACCAGCTCATGAGCATGTTTTCGGCCTGCCACACCTGGGGCATCTGGTCAACGCGCCCATGACAGGTTTCGCAGGCGAACCCGTTCTGGACATGCACGCTGTGGTTGAAGTAGACCCAATCCGCCAAATCATGCACTTTCAGCCATTCGACCGGTTCGCCCGTTGCATAGCTGGTGCGCACCGGCTCCAGCAGTTCGCTGTAGGTGGCGATGCCGGAATGGCAGCTCATGCAGGTATGGGTGTCGGGGATGCCGCCGTACGCGCCTTGTTCTGCCGAAATGTGGCAGTAGACGCATTCGATGTTCAACTGACCGCTGTGCAGCGAATGACTGAAGCGGATCGGCTGCTCAACGGCTATCCCGGCGTTGCCGCCGACATACACCAGCGGTGCCCAGTTGCGCAGCACGATCATGGTGAGGCCCAGGCCCGCGATCAAGATGCCAGACAGCAGCGAGATTCGGGCGATGGTGTTGATACTGGGTTTAAAGATCTGGGACATAGTCGCGACCAATCCTTCTCAAAATAAACATATAAGGCAAACCACCTGCTAGGCCCCGGCGCAGCAGGCGGTCAACGCACGACGCGCGATGGCGCTCAGGCCGCGGGTGTGGGGGTAGCTTCGGCCCCCTCGGCGTCTTCGGCCAGCGAGTTTTCCGCGCCCAACGTCTGATGATAGACAGGCAGCAGCCGCTGCCGGCCCAACAGCCACAGCGTCGCCGCCAACCAGAAGCCAGCCAACGCCAGCATGGGGCCGCCGTCCCACCACTGAATGGCACCGCCCGCCGGCTCGAAACTGGGCATGACCACCCAGTAGAGTTCAGTCACGCGCAGAATCAGCAGCACCACCGCGATCAAGAGCACCGCCGCGCGGATGCGCTTGAGGCCGGGCAGCAGCAAAATGAGCGCCAGCGCCAGGTGCAGCACCAACAGCACGTTGGTCATATCAATCCAGCCGGCCAGCCGGGGTTCGTACCAACTCACGTTGTAGGTCAGGTTGCCCGCCCAGATGAGCACGAACTGGATGAGGTTCATGTACATCCACACGAGCAGCGCCACCAGCAGCAGCAGGGCCAGATCGCCAAAGACACGTTCATTGACGAGGCGTCGCAGCGGGGGGCGGCCCCAGTAGAAGGCCAGCAGCAGAATGATGAAGGCGAACGCGGCCAGCGCACTCCGGCTCAGCGACAGCCAACCGTAAATGCTGGAGAACCATTCCGGTGTCAGCGACATGGTCCAGTCGAAGGCCGCCAGCGTGGTGGTGATGACGAAGATCACCATGCCCACCGCCGCGAAATTGCGCGCCCCTTCGTCGAAGCCCGGCGCACCGTTGATGTCGCGGTTGTACGAGCGGTTGGTGATCCAGGTCGCCAGCACAATCCACACGCCAAAATAAATGTAGGTGCGGATGACGAAGAAGGCCGGGTCCAGCCAGCCCGCTTGGTTGGCGCTAAGGGTTTCGCGGACTTCGCTTTGTGCCCAGGGGTAAATGTCGCTGAGGCCGAGAATGACCGGCACGAACAATAACGCCAACAGCGGCAGCGTGCGCGACGCCGCTTCGGCGATCCGTTGGGTGGCAAACAGCCACCGCCCGCTCACCAGGCTGTTGAGCAACACCAACCCCAGGCAACCGACGGCGATTTCCGTCACCAGGACAAAGGCGCTGAGATAAACCTGGAAGAAACGGGACAGATCGGTGAGAGCACCGAGAACACTGATAACCAGCCCGATGACACCGGCGACGAGGCACAACAACACGCCGAGTTGCATCGAGGGCTGGCGCTCAGTTTGGGGAGTGGGGGTGGAGCGCATGAACTGACCCTCCGAGAGCTAAGCGGTTCAAACAAGTTGTGGGGTTGCACATAGCCACATTGATTCAGTAGCTAAGGTGTTTTATATATGTTTTTAATCACATATAAGCTTTGTAACCACAACTTGTTCTACAGTATAGATCGTTTGCGTGAGAATGGGGGCGCTTTTGGCGGTAGGTGATCAATGTCATGGGGGTTCACAGTTGAATGTCATGAATCGACAAAAAATAGCGAGAATTTTGTAGGTTTATGCATTGTTTTTAGAGGTTTAATGACGCAGTTATGGCCCATTAAGTACGTATGTGTCCAAGCTATAGCAAGGGAACAAGGGGCTGATTTTGCAGTCTGGCAAAAAATGTTATCATTAGCCACAGATGAGTGCAGAGTTCAAAGTTTTTAACGCCGCGCTTATGTTGGGCGGTATGTTCAAAATTCCCAGAATCTTTTTGGCCTAATGAACACTGCATTAACGAAAACCCTGAAGGGATGTGCTCTGACAGGGCACTTGGGCGCGTTATTGCTTTTTTGGGGATTGTAGTTGAGACTCTGCGTTTATCACTGCCGAAGTTGGGTGCGGGCTGGATATTTGCCCCACTGGCCAGCAATTTCGGCAGCAGCGCCA
>JAADYY010000364.1 GCA_010092805.1 Chloroflexota bacterium
CCATCAATATCGATGGTGAGCAGATCAACCTCGCCTGCAAACCCAGCCCGGCGGATGAGGTCGTTGATGTTGTCGCGTGTGATCCAGGCCAGCTCAAACACGGGTGGATAGGATATGGTATCAGGAGTTACTTGATAAAAGCGTCGCCCGCGTTCGACATTCTTGGCGTCCCCATCAAATAGCAGGCCATCCCAACCGTGATGAATGATCAGATTGGCGCTGTTACATTGAATGCCATCGCCCGCACAAATCTCGACGCAGCGCTTCGTCGTTGCCCCGATGATGGAAAAAATATAATGGATGATGCCGTCTTCACCATGCTGCGAATAGATGCGAAACTCAGTTTCATGCAGCGCGGGCAGCAGCGCCGGGTTGGTGTTCAGCAGCGCTTGATAGTGCTGCCGCAGCTGGATTTGCTGCGTTTGCAACAGACCATTGATCAAATCCTGGCGCTTGAAGAAGGCCCCGCCCGTCGTGTTATCGACGGTGCGGTAGATGGCATTGGCAAGTCTTCTCAATGGAGCATTGAACATTAAACAAACCCTGTGGCGGTGATAACCCGCACGCGGTGAACGACACGGGCAATGGCTGACTTTTGCAGACTGTGCCTAACTATACCTGTCGGCAGCTACCTTGACAACAGCCACGATCCAGGCGACGGAGCCTCACGCCGGGGTGTGTGGTCGGTGGGATGCTAGCAAAGCACCCTGAAACTTAAAACGCACTTAACGTCAAAGCGGTAAAAATCCTGGCGTGATCTGATGTTCACACACGCGCCGCGTGCCTACATCTCGCCGTGTGCATCAATGCATTGACTATGTGGAGGATAAGCTCAAATGCGCAAGTTCACAGGAATGGTGCTCGTTTTGTTTGCCCTGCTGGTGGTTTCGCCTGTCATGGTGAACGCGCAGGACTGCCCCGCCATCACCGTCGCCGCCCCGCAAGACGTTCAAGCGGGTGCCTATCCGCAGCAGTATGAACTGGCCGAGTTCGAAGCGCTGGCTGGCTGCACTCTCAGCTTCAGCGAAAACCCGAACATGGCTGCACTCAATGCCGAAATCACCGGCAACCCGGCTGAACTTGAGCCTGTCGAAGACCGCCTGCCAGCCGAGCCGCTGGTGGTGGTGCCCTACGAAGAAATTGGTGTGTACGGCGGCACCATCAACGGCATCTCGCAGGCGCTGGAAAGCGGCACCTCCGGCATCCTGAGCTGGCGTCACGTCAATCTGGTGCGCTTCAGCGACGACCTGCAAACCATCGTGCCGAACATTGCGCGTGATTGGGCATGGAACGACGATTTCACCGAGATCACCTTCTTCCTGCGTGAAGGTCATCGCTGGTCGGACGGCCAGCCCTTCACCGCTGAAGACATCGATTTCTGGTACAACGATAACAAGCGCAATGAAGCAATCTTCGCGCAGGTGGAGAGCGTGTGGGTCTTCGGGGGCGAACCGATGACCGTCGAGATGATCGACGCGACGACGGTTAGCTTCGGCTTCGCGGTGCCGAACCCGAACTTCCTCACCTTCCTGGCCACGACCTGGCGTCAGCCGTTCCAGCCGAAGCACTTCTTGTCACCGTTCCACATCGACTACAACGAAAACGCCAACGAACTCGCGCAGGAAGCCGGCTTCGACAGTTGGGTGGAATATTTCAGCTTCCTGCTGCCCAACAGCGACTGGAAGGACGCCCCCACCCCGCTGATCCGCGATGAAACTGCGGTGACCGTGCCGACGCTGGAATCGTACATCACCATCGTGGAAAACAGCACCGAACGCCGTTTCGTCGCCAACCCGTACTTCCACATGGTCGATACGGCGGGTAACCAACTGCCATACCCGGATCGCATTCAGGAAGATCTGATTGCGGATCGCGAAATCTGGAACCTGCGCATCATCGAAGGGCAGGTGGATCTCAAGAATCAGGGCCTCGAACTGGCCGACTTCCCGCTGTACGCGGAGAACACCGAAAACGGCAATTTCTCGCTGCAACTGATCCCGACGGGCGGCGCGCGTCACCTCACCTACACGCTGAATTACGGCCACCAGGATGCAGTGTTGCGCGAAATCTTCAACGATGTCCGCTTCCGTCAGGCGCTGTCAGTGGCCATCAACCGCGAAGAAGTCAACGAACTGATCTATCTGGGGCAGGGCGCGCCGATTCAGTGGCTGCCCGCTGATCACACGGCCCACCCGTATGTCACGGATGAGCAGTTGCAGAATTTTGCGCAGTACGATCCGGAACTGGCCAACAGTCTGCTGGACGAAATGGGCCTGACCGAGCGCGCTGCCGACGGCACCCGCCTGCGCCCGGATGGCCAGCCGCTGGTGCTGAACCTGGAATATGCGCTGCAAGCCGGCTCACCGGAAGTGCATGAACTGATGCGCGAATACTGGGGTGAGGTTGGCGTGCGCCTGGAGCTGCAAGAGCTTCAGCTTGAGGTGTGGCGCGAGCGCTCGGATAACAATGAACACGACCTGGCGGCGTGGCACGGCGATGGCACGTCGTCGCCCGGCCTGGCGAGCGGTGTGCTGAACAACCGCACGGTGCCGCCGTTCCGCGAAGGCTACGTGGTGGAATGGGGCGACTGGCTGTTCACCGACGGGGCCGAAGGCATCGAGCCGCCCGCCGACGCGCAGCGCGTGTTTGAGCTGGTGGAAGAGCTTGCGCTGCTGCCGATTGGCTCCGAAGCGGCGGCTGAGGTGGGCCGCGAAATTGTGCAACTGCATGTCGATAACCTGTGGCTGATCGGTATCGTGGGCGATGTGGCCGGGCCGATGGTTGTCCACAACAATATGGGCAACGTCACGACTCACAGCTTCCGTGCGTTCGATTACTACTGGAACCTGCCTTACCGCCCGTTCCAATGGTTCCTGCGCGCCGATAGCTAAATCGATTTCGTATGGTGGGGTGGATGACCGGCGCAACGGCATCCGCCCCATTTTTTGAAAAGCATCCACATTAAGGCAACAGTGTTACAGATGTTGTTGGCGAATCAGGCCCTCACCCTAAATCCCGCTCCCAACCGCCGCTTTGCGGCTAGGCGAGGGACTTCAAAAGCAGTTTTC
>JAADYY010000365.1 GCA_010092805.1 Chloroflexota bacterium
GAGTCAACTTAAACCGATTGTAACCTTCAAAACCCCAAAAAGATGCAGCCCCATGTCTGAAACCATCAATTATCCAGATATTTTCAGCACCATCACTGGCGGTGAGCGCGCCGGGATCGGTGCGGTGCACGCGGCGCTGGCGCTGCGCCCACAGACGGCCAAAGCCGGGCAGCCGCTGGCCGTGATCGCGCTGCTGCAAAGCACAGTGGATGTGCCCGTCGAAGTCAGCGCGGCGATCACGTTACCGGGGCAGGACGCCAAGCGCGCACGCGGGCGCTTCAGCACGCCGTCGCCGAGCATCGCGGTGCGCCTGAAGCCCGCCGAGGTTGGGTATGTGCTGTTTCCCGTCAACATCGCGGCGGAGACCGCGCCGGGCACGGATTACAAACTCAGCGTCGAAATCGAGGCCAAACCCGCCGGCAAAGCGCGCACGATCCGCCAGCCGAACGGCGGGCTGCCCGGCGAACCGGGCGATTTCAGCGACGCAGCCCAGCAGAAGATCAAGGCGCTGACGACGCTCAGCTACGCCACCGACAAACGGCGCGGGCGGCAGCTTGAGCAGCGCTTTAGTGTGGGGCCGGGCGGCGCGGACCAACCCACAGATCGTAAGGCTGAGTGGGTCAGCGTGTGCGCGCTCACCGACCTGCGCGATCTGCGCCCGCTGCTGCACCTCTACGGCAGGACTCTACACATCGATGTGCTGCCGCAGCTCAAGCGCGAGAAGCTTTACGCGCCGCTGCTGGCCGAAACCCGCGAACGCTTCCGGGCGGCGGGCTACCCGCTGCATGACGGCGAGGCGGGTGTGATCGCCAAGCTGCTGACGCTGATTCTCGAATACGCCTCCCCGAAGATCACCGGGCACGGTTACGTCAACGCCGGGCGCTTTGATCTGCTCACCTGGCTGGATCGCGATCCGTACACGTTCGAGACGCGCCCGGCGCTGCCAACATGGGCAGCCGAGCTGCTCTACGCCATCGCCCGCGACCGCCGCGCCGCCGCGCAACCCATCCCAACGATCCAGCGGTTGCTGTACCCGTCGCTGCTGCGCGACGCGATGAGTCACAGTTTCGCGCTCATCGAGCGGGAGACGGGCGAATCGCTGGGCAGCGCGGCGGAGATGGCCCACTTCACCGACCACCTGATCAAGGCGCTGGCGAATAAATCCGGCCTCGATTTCAGCCGGGTGTATCTGCCGCTGGTGTTGGGTGGGTTGATCATCAATGAGCAGGTGCTGTTGGGGCGCGAAAGCCCCGGCGATTTGCTGCAACAGGTGAGCCTGGATGTGGAGCAACGCCAGCCCGAAATTCAAGCCGAAGCGCAAGCGGTCTATGACCTCACCAACGACATGCTCGACCGCACCGGGCAAAAATACGGGTTCCGCCTGAGTTAAACGATCAACGAGTTAACAAGCGAGCAAAGCCGATGGCAAAACAAGCCGAAGCGACCGACTTCTACCCCGATGTGCTGGGGCTGATCGCCAACGATCAGCGCATCACGCTGGACAAGTTGCAAATGGCGGTCGGGGTCTTTCCGCGGCAGGTCTACCTCAACCAGCCCGTTGAGGTGGTGGTGCTGCTGCAAAATCTGGTTGCGGGCAACATGGATGTCAAGGTGGCGGTGCAGGTGCCCACCAAGAACCGCGCCGGCGAACCCGCCCAGATCATGCAGCCGAAGAAGATGGTCGCGCAGCCGCTGAAGGGCGGTGAGGTGGGGGTGCTGCGGCTGCCGGTGGTGCCGCTGCCGTCCACAACCCCCGGCGAGATTCTGCTGCGGGTGGCGGTGCGGCAGCGCGCCCGGCGCGGCGAGTTCGTGCGCGCGCCCATCGGCGGGCCGCCGCCGTCGATGCTGGCGGTCTCTGATCACAAACTCCATGCGCTGCGCGATATTCAGTTCGTCAAGCACCCCGCCAATCAGTCGCCGGAGAGTGTGGCGGTGCGCTTCAACATCGTCTCCAAGCGGCGGATGCCCGACCCTGATCCGGGCCTCAAGCCGCTGTATGAGCCGCTGTGGACGCGGGCCTATCTGGAGCAGGAACGGGGCAACCGTGCTGCCATGCGGGGCGAAGCGCGCAAGGTCGCGCTGGGCATTTCGCGGCAGCAGGTGTTCTACCCGCTGGTCGATGCGCTGGAGGCCCGCTACGAGGCGCGCGGGTTGCCGCTGCACCCCGGCGAGTCGCACGCGATGGCGAAAGTGATGGTGTATGCCTTCGACGAGTCGCTGATCATGCATCAGGCTGTGAGTCTCGAAGCGACGCGCTGGTTCCAGACGCTGTGCCAGGTGCTGGCCCATGACCCGGCCATTGCAGCGCAGCCGCCAGAGCAGATCGTCGGCAGCTATCTGTTCGAGGCGGCGCTGTACGATGCGGTGCTGGTGGGCTTTGAACTGGTGGGGCCGCGCATCGACATCGAGTTGGGTGGCAAAGCCGAGCAGATCAGCTTTGCCAACCGCCTGATGCAGTGGCTGGCGGGCGCTGCGGACGCCGACACCTCGTTTATTTACCTGCCGCTGGTGATGGCCGGCGTGATCATCAATCATGTGATCACCGGGCAGGACGACGCGCCCTGGGACATTCTGCGCGAGGTCGATTCAGGGTTTCGTGGGCGGCTGGGCGCGAGCGACGGCGGCAGCCTGACCGAGATCGCCGCGCTGCTGGAACCGCTGCTGGCCCGCGCGCAGGACGATCTGCGCCGCTCTGGGATCAGCCAGTACTGATCCGGCGGCGCAGATCGCGCGTTGAGCGACGGGCGCTCTACTGGCCGTAGACGTTCACATAGCGGTCGTGCAGCTTGGCGACATCCTCATCGCTGATGGGCAGCGGCTCGCCGATCTGCATGGCCATCCACACAATCGCGGCGTTGTCTTCGACCATCACCGCCGCCTTGACTGCGGCCTCGGCATCTTTGCCGAACGTGAAGACGCCGTGATTGCGCAGCAGCATCGCCTGGCTGTTGTTGTGCGCCATCATCTTGACGATCTCCGCCCCGATCTGCTCATTGCCGATCAGCGCGAAGTCACAGCACGGAATCGGGCCGCCGAATTCATCGGCCAGCGCAGTGGTCACACATGGAATCGACTTGCCGACGACGGCGAAGGCGGTGGCGTAGCGCGAATGGGTGTGCACCACGCCATGAATATCCGCACGGTGGCGGTAGATGTAGCAGTGCGACGCCGTATCCGACGACGGCTTGTACAGCCCTTCCACGACGCTGCCGTCCTCATCGACAACGACCATGCTCTCCGGCGTCAGATCGGCGAATTTGAGGCCGCTCGGCTTGATCACCACCAAGCCGGTTTCAGGGTCACGCCCGCTGATGTTGCCGCTCGTCCAGGCGACGAGGTTGTTGTCCGGCAGCGCTTGATGCAGCTTGCAGACTTCCGCACGCAGTTCCGGCAGCAGCATTAGTCTTCCACCCCTGGCATTTCCCCGCGCACTTCGTTGCGCAGCTTCTTGAGGCGCTTCATCACGTCGTTGGGGCCGCGCCCAAAGTAATCGTGCAGCAGCTTGTATTCGGCGTAAATGCGGTCGTAGATGGCCTGGTTTTCGGGCAGTGGCTGGATGACTTCGTCTTTGAGTTGGCCCATTTTATCGGAGGCGACCTCGATGCTGGCGTATTCGCCCGCCGCGACCGCCGCGTGCATGGCGGCACCCAGCGCCGGGGCCTGCTTCGAGCCGGAGAGGTTGAACGTCCGCCCGGTGATGTCGGCGTAAATTTGCATCAGCAGCTTGTTTTTCTCTGGCAGGCCGCCCGCCGCCACCAACTCACGGATGGGCACGCCGCGCTCCTCAAACGACTCGATGATCACGCGGGTGCCGAA
>JAADYY010000057.1 GCA_010092805.1 Chloroflexota bacterium
GAACCGAAAGGTAACTTTCATGCAACGTGGTTTATCAGACGGATACAGCTACAAGAAAGGAGAAGCGGCTGCCTCCACCCGCTGAAGCAGGTGGTTTTCGCCGCATAATTTCGATGAAGAAAGTGCTGAGTCTGCTGTTGGTGGTTATGCTGGCGCTGGGCGCGCTGGTGGCCCCGGCAGCCGCAACCCCCATCGATGAACTGACCGACCTGGGCCGCTACTTCCCGGCGGGGACGCCCATTTTCGCCACCATCCGCACCGACGATGCCTACATCGATACACTGGACAGCGTGCTGGCGACCGTCGCGGACGCGCTGCCCGCCGATGCGGGCCTGGATGGTGTCTCGCTGCGTGCGCTGCTGAACATGGCTTTTGGCTTCGGCATGTCGTTTGACGCGGACATCCGCCCCTGGCTGGGCGACAGCGTCGCGCTGGGGTTGACCAGCATCGACGCGCTGACCGACGCCGATCCGTTCAACGATCAGGAAGGTGTGGTGATCGCCATTGCCCTCGCAGATGCTGAGGCGGCGGAAGCCTTCTTCGTGGACGGTATGATGCAGGGGGATGATTTCGTCACTGAGACCGTCGGCGACTTCACCGTCTACAGCTCGGAAGCGGGTGACGACGGCGCGCTGGCGATTGGCGCGGATGTCGCGCTGCTGGGCCTGGGTTCCGTCGCGGATCTGCAACTGGACGGCGACTTCACGCCGCTGACCGCCGACCCGGCCTTCACCGAACTGACCGGCCTCATGCCCGCCGACGAATACAACATCTTCATCTATGCCGCGCTGAACGATTTCTTCGATGCGTTTGTGTCGATGATGACAGCGGATGCGCCCGGCATGGACATGCAAGCCTTTGAGATGCTGCAAGGGCTGACGGCCAGCGTCGGCAGCTATGGCCTCGGCTTCACCGTGCTGGATGGCCGTTCGCTGACGATTGATCTGGTGGGCACGCTGGGCGACACCAGCGCGATTGAGGCGCTGGGCCTGCCCGTGCTGCCAACTGGCACCGTCGATCTGGCGTTCGCCAACCGCATCCCGGCGGGCACGGCCATTGTCACCCACGCCGATAACCTGCGCCAGATTTACGACTCGTTCATCGCTGGTTTCGAGCTGGGCGCGCAAACCAGCGGCGACCCGGAAGCAGGGGAAGAGATTGGGCAGGCGCTGGAGCAGGTTGATTTCATCATTCGCGGCCTCACGGGGCTGGACTTGGAAGAAGACATCCTGAGTTGGATGACTGGCGACTTCGCCATTCACCTGGGCCTGAGCGAGAGCGCGCAGGAAGCCACCAGCCTATTCGGGTTCCTGGGCGCGCTGCCGGTCGATTTCGGCCTGCTGATCGAAGCGACTGAGCCGGATGTCGCCGCGAACCTCGCCAGCGGTCTGGCCGACGCCATCGACTTCGCGGCGTCGCAGATCGATGAAGACGACGATTTGCAACTGACTGTCACCAACGAAACCAGCGCTGGCACGAGCGTGGTGGTTGTCACCGTTGACGCGCCGGATCTGCCGTTCCCGCTGGAACTGCTGATCGCCGGTAACGATGAGGTCTTCGCGCTGGGCACCCGCGCCGCCGTCGAAGCCGCGCTCGACCCAGCCACGGGCCTGAACGATGACCCGCAGTTCAACGAAGCGCTGGCCTACGTGCTGGACGCGCCCAACCAGATCCACTATCTGTCGGGTGTGAGCTTGCAGGCGCTTTCGGCGCTGGCGACCACCGAGGACGACCAAGCTGTGCTGGAAAGCGCCCTCGGCCTGATCAGCAGCAGCACGATCAGCTCGGCGGTCATCGGCGATAACGCCAGCGCGATCCGCCTGGTGCTGACGCTGCCGGAATAGGCATCACACCAACACAGCGCGGTCATGTGTGACCGTGTGCGGGGCGAATTCGAGCTACATGCAGCGGGTTCGCCCCGTTTTTGATCCCAGCGGTTGCTCCCGCTTGGCGATCTCACCCCGCCGTGATTGTGTAGCGCGTGGCGCGGCCCTGTTTGCCCGCCGCTGTGATCACGCCCATCGTCCGCAAGCAGTAGATCATCTTCTGCGCCAAAGGGCGTTTGAGCTTGGCCGCCGCCGCGAGATCCGCGCTGGTGAACACCGCCGGCAGGTCGGGCGGCAGCAGCAGCCGAAAATCGTTGTGTGTCGCCAACGGGATCTGGTCGAGCACGCCAAGTAAGCGGCGGTCGCTGATGCTCCAGCCCTTGCGCCGCCAACTCCCCTGCCCATCGTCACGCCAGATCTCCTCTTCCTGTGTCAGCAACACGTCAAGCGTCAGATGCGTATGACCGATCAAGTGAGGGAAGGCGACCAGCTCCCCGAACAGATACTCAACCCCCGCGCGGCGCGGCGATTTGCGGCGGCTGACCTGCTGGCCGTCGGCATCCAGCCGCACGATCCACTTCTCCTGCGCGATGGGATGCACGATCCGCAGCGGGTAATCAGCGAGCAGCGCGGCCAGCTTGCGCTTGAGGTTGGCGAAGCCGCGTGTCTGGATTTCGATCAACAGTGGCGGGTCGGATTCGGGGCGCACGATGTCGATCACGTAGCCGCCGACCCGCGTCTCCAGTTGATCGCCGGGGCGGGCATAAATCTGCTTGAGCGCCGCGTGCAGCGATCCCTCGTGCAGCCTGCCGATGTGCGGGCCGTCGTCCGGCATCATTGCACTCCTGGCCAATCGTCCGATGTTCCGCGTCGATTCTAATCGATCTGGCGGCAGGATATAATGATGCTTATTGATCGGGTGCATTCGGAAATGGCGGTGAATGGATCGGCTGGCTGTTTGGCCCGCATCCCCCGGCCCCTGCTCCAGAAGCCACCGGCGACCGCTGGCGCTGGGAGCAGGGGAGCGAAACACGGGTTGAAGTCCCTCTCCCAGTGCCGCAAGCACGGTCGGGAGAGGGATTGAGGGTGAGGGCCGCGTGCCTTGTTTGCCCCAGAATCCGAATGCACCCGTTGCAACAACGTGGGTGCGGCGCGTGACCCCTTCACGTTATAATCCCCGTGTGAGCATATAGCAAAGATAGCGAGTTTTGTGATGTCTGAAGGGCGTGACACCATTTTGAATAAACTGCGGGCGGCCCGCCGTCCGTTTGCGGATGCCGCGCCGCGTCCGCAGGCGTATGTGCCGGTGACCGTACAGGACGACCCCAGCCCAGAGGCGCTCCTGGAAAGATTCCGCGCCGAGTTGGAACTGCTCAAAGGCGAGGTGTTCGTCGTCGATGGCGACGAGGCGGCGCGGGCACAGGTGCAAGCGCTGCTGGAACAGCACAACGCGCGGCGCGTGCTGGCCTGGGATTTCGCGCATGTGCCCGTCGAGGGGCTGGCGGAGTCGATCCGCGCGCTCGGCGTCGAGATCATCCAGCCAGATACGCACGGCCCCGACCGGGATGCCGTGTTGCAGCGCAGTAAAACCGCCGAAGTCAGCCTCACCGGGGCGGATGCTGCCGCCGCCACCACCGGCACGCTGATCGTCAGCACCGGGCCGGGCAAAGGCCGCCTGCCGACGGTGCTCGCGCCCGTCCACATCGCCATCATCCGTCTGGATCAATTGGTCACGCGCATCGAGGATTGGGTGGCCGCTCAGCGGGCCAAGGGCCTGGAGGTGCCGACGGATGTCGCCAATTTCTGCTTCATCACCGGGCCAAGCCGCACCGGCGACATTGAGATGCAGTTGGTGCTGGGCGTGCATGGGCCGGGCCAACTTCAGGTGATTGTGAAACGTTAAGTCTGAGCGCGAATCAAGCTGCACAGCAGCAAGGAGCGAACGACCATGAGCAACACCGACACACTCCAAGAGCTGATCGATCAGTGGGTGAAACGGGCCAGCGAAGCCCGCGAGAAAGCCCAGATGCGCGGCCAGCCCAACGCCCAATATTACAACGGCGTGATGAACACCTATCTGCAAGTCGTCAAAGATCTGCGAGCCGCCGCCGGGATCGCTGCGCCGCCGCAGACCGCCGCCGCGCCCTCGACCCCCGCGCCGTCAGCCGCCGCCGCGCCACCCGCCGCCGCGCCACCCGCCGCCGTGCAGCCTGACTCTGTGGCGGCGCTGCCGGAGTACGTGCGCGTCGGGGAGGCCGAAGTCACCTCGATTCTGACCAACGCCGGGCTGTTCACCCGCGAACTCCAGCGCCACACCGACGGCGCGTATACCGCCATCTTCTCGAAATTGCAGCCGCTGGGCCAAGATGAACGCCTCAACAAGCTGCGGCGCGCCGACGGACGCATCCGTGTGCTGGAACACGGCGCGCTCAGCGACAGCGGCGACCCGTTTATCGAATTTGCGTTTGTGCAGTCCAACAACTAAGTGCCCGCCCGTCCCATCGATCCGCGCATCGTCCGCAGCGAGACTCAGTGAGGAGCCGCGCTATGCCCAAAGTGAAAATTGTCTGGTTTGTGGAGGCGCAGACCGCCCGTATCGAACAGGAACTCGAAGAGCTGCTCAACGACGGCTGGTGGATTGTGACGGCGGGTGGCGGCGGCGACGCGCCCGAATACATCGAGGGGCGGCAGACGATGTTCCGCCCAATTGGGCTAGGATTCATCGTGCTGCAAAAAGACGATGCAACCGGGGCAGATGCCGATGCCGGGTCGGGCGAGGTGCGTCCGCTGCGCCGCCGCCTCGAATCCAGCGGGCGCTCCGAGTCAGAGGCTGATGAAACGGGCGGTTAAAGCGGCGAGCGCAGTCTCCATCAGTGTTTAGAGACTGCGCTCGCGGAGTGCAAGTTGCAGTTGGATGGCTGTTCCGGTTGGCCGGGGGCCAGCTACATCCAGTTGAGGATGTTGGAGAAGATGTTGCCGATGCCGCCGCCCAAAAAGCCGAGCATCACAATGACAACCACCGCCACCAACACGAGGATCAGCGCGTATTCCACGAGACCTTGACCTTCTTCACGGGGAAGATACAGCATAATTACGGCTCCTCGATAAAACAGATGAAGGGATGAATGATGACTCTATAGAGCCTATCTTCATATAGTTTACATCAACTTTTCCCGTCAAGACGACAATAGTTCCAGTTATTACAATTATTTAACAACCCGCCGCCGATCAGATCGACGGTGATCAGCCGCAGGCCAGCAGAAAATCGTCCCAGTCGATGCCGAGGATCTGATCGGCGACGAACAGCCGCAGCACGCCATCGGCACCGAAGCTGTGCCACAGCCGCGCCCGCTGATTGCCGAAGATGTGCGCCCGGTTGCAGACCTCACCGCCCGCCGCCCGCACCGCCGTGATGTGCCCATGACTGCTCGTGAGCAGCAGAATCCCGTCGTACAGCGCCAGATCAACCTGCCCCGCGACGCCGGGCAGCGCCGTCTGCCACAGCAGATCGCGGTCGCGTGTTGGCGCGCCGCCGGGGATGCGCTCGTAAGCGTAAAGCGTCGTATCGCTGCTGAACAGATACAGCCGACCGTCCGGCCCCAGCGTCACAGCGGCGGATGCCCCGCCCGGCGGCGCGTCGTACAGCGCCAACGACCAGCCCCCACCCGGGTCAATCGACCACAACCCGCCGCTGATGTAGGCCCACAGCCCGCCATCCGGCGCGGGGATCAGCGCGCCGGGTTCGCGCAGCCGCGCCCGGTCGATGAGCGTGCCCTGCGGCGAGAGGGTTAAGAGTTCGTCTGCGGCGGTGACGACGCCGAAGAAAGTATCGGCGGCGGCCCACCGCACCACCGGGGCCACATCATCCAGCCGCCAGCGGACGGTTTGGGCGGCGGCGTCCAGCGCGATCAGCGCTTCGTCCGGCGTGCTGAACAGGAGCAAGTCGCCGGCGCGAATCGGCGTTGGGTTAGCCGCGCTGCTCAGCGTGACGCCCGTCGCCCAGGCCGGTTGCAGCGATCCGTCGCGGTGGACGGGCTGCAGCGTGCCGTCCGCGAAGATGATCAGCGCGCCAGAGTCGTGGGGCGCTAATGCCAGCGGCGCACCATCACCCGCCTCGAGCAGCACGCGCCACAGCACCCGCCCATCCGGCGTGGCGCGCAGCACCCGCCCGGCGTCGCGCGTCGAGTCGATGTAGATGAGGCTGTGGTCGTCAAGTTCGACGGGCGGCGTCACCGGCCCGGCTTCATCCGCCAAATCCAGCCGCCAGGCGATGCCTTCACCCAGCCACGTTTGCCAGTTGCGGATGAATTTGCTGGGATCCCGCCAACCTTCCGCGCGCGGGTCGGCCCAGGTGTAGCCGGGGCCGGGGATGTTCGGTTGGCGCGTGCGGATCTCGAAGTGCAGATGCGGCGCGGGCCGCACATCGCCAATCGTGGCGATCACTTCGCCCTCACGGATGCAGGCGAACACCGCCGGGAACTCGATGCCCGTCTCGTCGGTGAGGTGGCCGTACTGGCTGTAGGCAATCGAGCCGTCCGGGAAGGTGTGCTCGATGATCACCACGCCGCCGTCGCGGCCCCAGCCGTTGGGCGAGGAGAAGGTCACCCGGCCCGCCGCCGCCGCGTAGACGAACGCGCCGTAGGTTGCGCCGCGTGGGCCGTAGTAATCTTCCCCGGTGTGATAGCGCCCCTGATGCCGGGGGCTGGGCGCGCCGAAGGTTTGCACCGCAGTGAAGCGCGTCATATCGACCGGGAAGTTGATCGTCTGGGCGATGCCACACTGCGCGGGCTGCGCGGATATTGGGCCGAGGCGTGCGCTCAGCGCCACCATGAGCGCACCAAGTAACGCCATCCAAACCAGATTCAGCCGAAAGTGCATGGGATGTCCTTGTGCAAGGATATTTGGGTATCATGTTAAAGTTATAACGACAGCGACCACGATTCGGCCTGAGTCTAACAGAGAGAGGAGCGCTTCGCATGTTCAACACGTTTGCACGCAGTTGGGCGTTGGTGCGCGCGAGTTTCCGCGTGCTGATGTCTGATCAGGAGTTGGTGATCTTCCCGGTCATTTCGTCCATCGCCCTGTTGGCGGTGACGGCGGTGTTTGTGCTGCCGCTGGCGCTGACGGCGGGCACAGGCGGCGTTTTCACCGAAGACGGCCTCAGCATCGTCGGCGTGATCGTGCTGTTTCTGTATTACACCGCCTCGTACACGGTGATCATCTTCGCCAATTCGGCGCTGGTCGGCGCGGCATTGATCCGGCTGCGCGGCGGCGACCCGACGATCAGCGATGGGTTCCGCATCGCGGGCGAACGCTTCGGCAAGATCCTCGGCTACGCGCTGATCGCGGCGACGGTCGGCACCGTCCTGCAGATCATCCGCGAGCGGGTGGGCGCTATCGGCCAAATCGTGATCGGGCTGGTGGGCATGGCGTGGAATCTGGCGACCTACCTCGTGATCCCGGTGCTCGTCACCGAAGATGTCGGCCCCATCGAGGCGGTCAAGCGCAGCGCGGGCCTGCTCAAAGACACGTGGGGATCGCAGATTGTGGGCAATTTCAGCATCAGCGGCATCTTCTTCCTCGTCGGCCTGGCGGTGACGATTCTGATCGGCGTGCCGCTGTTCGCCATCGGGGCCAACGCCAACAGCGGCGCGGTGGCGGCGATTGCCGTCATCGCCATCATCCTGATCTGGGCGATCATCGCGTTGATCTCGTCCACGCTGCAGGCCATCTACACGGCGGCGCTGTATCGCTACGCCACCACCGGCGACGCGGGCGAATTCTTCGACTCCGAACTGGTGCAGTCGGCCTTCCGCGCGAAATAATGCAGCGCATGAGCCGATCAACCGCCGATGGGCACACATCGTGAGCAAAATCATCACGCTCGATGAAGCTGTGCAGCGCCGTTTGGTGCTGAAGGTGCAGAGTGGCCGCTTGATTCTGACCAACGGCCACTTTGACCTGCTGCATGTGGGCCACCTCGATTACCTGGAGAAGGCGCGCTCGTTGGGCGACGCGCTGTATGTGGGCGTCAACGGCGATGCGAGCACGGCGCGGCTCAAAGGGCCGGGGCGTCCGCTGGTGCCCGCCATCGAGCGGGCGCGCTTGCTGGCCGCGCTGACGGTGGTCAATGCCGTGATCATCTTTGCGGGGGACACCGCGATCCCGCTGGTGGAAAAGTTGCAGCCGGATGTCTACGTCAAGGGCGGCGATTACCGCAACAAGCGGCTGCCGGAATACAACGCCGTCAAAGCCTATGGCGGCAGAATCATGCTCATCGACTACCTTGAGGGGCACAGCACCACCAACTTGATCGCGCGCATCAAGGCGCTGCCGGACCAATAAGCCTCAGCCCAGCAGCACCGATTCAGCCAGCACTGTCGCCAGCGTGAGGACAATCGCCCAGGCGGTCGCGCCGAGCGTCAGGCTGATGAGCAAGCGCCAGGGCCGCCCGCCGAAGCTCAGGCCGATGACGGCACCCGTCTGCGCGCCGACCGTCATCGGGGCCAGCAAGCCCAGCCCGATCAAGCCGTAGCGCGCCCACACCTGCTGCGCCACCACGACCATCCGCCGGGGCTGCGCGGCTTCGCCAGCGCTTGTATCACGGGCGAGCCGCCGCTGAACCCGCGCCCGAATCGGCGAACCGATCAGCAGCACGAGCGCTGCGCCGCTGCCGTAGCTGATCGTGACGGTCACCGCGACCAGCACAGGCGACAACCCCAGCGCGATCCCCGCCGGAATCGCTGACCAGAATGAGAAGAACGACCAACCGAAGACGGTCACCAACGCGGCGAGCGTTTCCAGAGCGACCTCCATCTCAGGCGGCTGGCAGCCAGCAGGCGGCTCAGCCCGCCGGGCCGAGCATGCCGCTGGCGGCTACCGCGATCATCACCGCGAGCAGCGCGACCAGCACCAGCGCGATCAGCCGCCGCCGCTGCCCAAATGACGGGGCGGGCGTGGTGGGCTGCCGAATCTGCGGGGTGACAGTCGGGAGGCGGCTGGGCAGCGGCGGCTGAGCGCCCCGCAGCGCGCGGAGCTGCTGCCGTGCCTCGCTGTTGAGCGGGTTGATCGCCACGATATTTTCCAGGCACACGCGCCGGTCGGCGTCGTCGGTGAGCACTTGCAGCAGCGCCTGCCAAATGCGCTCATCGTACGGGGCGAGCGAGGCGGCGCGCCGCCACAAGGTATGCGCGCGGCGTTGATGCCCCAGCCGGAACGCGCGCTGCCCCTCGTTGAGCAGCGCGTCCACCTCCGGGTGTTCCGTGTGGGGCGGGGTTGGGGCTTGGCTGGCCGGGTTCTGAGCGTCCATCACTGGCTTTCGCTTAAATGACTAGCGTCGGAGCTGCCGGGCTGGGGTCTCAAGGCACCCAGCTGCCGGCGAAATCGTCGAACTCATTGTTGGTGAGCTGCGAGAGCGCGCCCGTTTGAATTTCCATGATGTAGATTTCGTAGCCTGCGCCGCCGCGGTCGCTGGAAAAGGCCAGATGGCGTCCGTCTGGGCTGACGACCGGGAAGCTGTCATCCGCCGGGTCGGCGACCAGCGTCTGTGGGGTGCCCACGCCCGTAGCGGGCCGGATGAAAATGTCGCGGTTTTCCGGCGCGTTGGCCGGGGCCGCGGCGTAGTAGATCTGGCTGGCGTCACGTGTCCAGCGCGGCGTCGTTTCGGTGAACGTCGTTAGATCAGTGGTGAGCGGCGTTTGTGTGCCAGAGGCAATATCGATCACCACCAGATCTGTGCTGTTATCTAACGCGGAAGTCCGCACCGCCACAATCCGGCTGCCATCTGGCGAAATCTGCGGGAATTCAAAGTTGGCATCCCCGTCGTTGGTGACCTGCCGCAGCGGGCTGCCGCCGTCGGTGCCGGCCAACGCCAGCGTATACACCTCGTTGGTGATGGTGCCCACCGCGCTGGGCACCGCTACGAATGTCAACTGGTTGCCGGTGGGGCCGTAGCTGGGCATCTCGTTGAACAGGACGGTGTCGGTATCCTGCCAGAGCAGCACCAGCGCGTCCTGCTCGCCGCCGGTGAGGTTGCTGGACTCAAGCACACTGCCCGGCTGATCCAGCGAGGCACGCCCGTAAAGCAGCCGCTGGCCGTTGGGCGAGAAGTTCACAAAGCGCGCGAGGCGGTCACCCACGCGGAGGAAATTGAGGTTGTTTTGCAGGTCGAAGTACCCCAACGGCAGATAGCCAGGGCGGCGGGCGTCTCCTTCACCGCCCCACGCCGACAGCCGGCCTGTCAGCCCAGTGGGCGGCGGCAGAAAGCCGCGCGTTGGGGTGGGCGTGATGGTGGGCGTGGGGGTC
>JAADYY010000366.1 GCA_010092805.1 Chloroflexota bacterium
AGGGAAGACGATTGGCAGCACTGGATGCGTGAGCGCATCCCGGAGGAACGTCGGCAGTTGGTTAGAGATCTCTACCACGACTCTATCTCGTATCACACCGCAGCCACCTTAAAATGGGTATTGCGGAATGAATTCTATTTCGATTATCACCTGCAAGATCAACCAGAGCGTGTACGATTGGTGCGCTACGAAGACCTGGTCGCAGCGCCAGAATCACAAATGCGCGCTTTGTTTGCATTTCTGGGCATTCACTTCGATCCAAAGTTTGTCGCCCACATGCGCACATCGTCCGTCCGCAAAGCGGATTTCCCGACCATCGATGCCGCAGTCCAAGCGCTCGGCGACGCCATGCTCGCCCGTCTCGATGCGGCGGTCGCCACCCAGCCAGCGACAACCGAGGGAGTTTAGCCTGTGACTCAAGCACAACCGACCTTCTCAGTTTGCATCCCCAACTACAATTACGGGCACTTCATCGGCGAGACCATCCAGAGTGTCCTTGATCAAACCTACCCGCTCTTTGAGGTCATCATTGCCGACAATGCCTCCACCGATAACTCGGTGGAGGTCATCCGGTCGTTCAACGATGACCGGATTCGGTTGGTCGAGAATCGCTACAACATCGGCTTCGCGCCCAACCTCCAGCGCGCAACGATGTACGCCCAGAACGACTTCATCAACCTGCTTTCTTCCGATGATCAGATGAAGCCGGATGCGCTCGAAACCTACGTGGAGATCATCCGCGAAATGTCTGATCAAGCAGAGCGGCTGGTGCTGTACTCCGATGTCGATACCTTCGATAATGACGGTCATGTCACTGGTGCGGTACGGAAAGCCCCCGATGGCTTTTACATTCACACCATTCCGTTCTCGCAAAACGGTGATCAACCCGCGCCCATTGTCGATGCCCCGTCGTACAGCGTCTATCGCGGGCTGGATGTGCTGGCAGACAGTCTGCGCCGCCTGAAAACCTTCGCACCGTTCCTCTCAACCGTGTATTCGCGGGCGCTGTGGGAAGCGGTCGAGGGCTACAACAGCGTACGCACCATTGGGCCAGACAAATTCTTCAACTACAAGCTCCTCGCCCAAGATCCGGTGGTGGTGCATGTACCGCGTACCCTTTTCCGGTATCGTGCGCATATTTCGCCCAACCGCGCCAGCCAGGACAGTAATCTCAAGCAGCCCATTGACGATTATCTGTATACCATTGAATACAAAGACGACTATCTCAAGACCCTGGGCCTCTCGCGCCGCGACCTGATTCGCGCCTTCCTCGACCGTGTCTGTTTGCGGTCGGGGCTGAGCCATCTGGGACGCCGCAATTACGCCCAGGCCTTTCGGCTGTTGATGTTCGCGTTCGCCAGCTACCCAGGCGAAACGCTGCGTTTGAGCAAAACATACGCGCTGCTGTTCTTGCTTTTGCTTGGCCCCCTGTCGTCGCGGTGGCTTGCGCCCACGTTATACGGAATGCGCGCGCGTGCCAACGCGGCGGCATCTGATATCACGGACGTTTAGAGTGAGCGAATCAGTGTTATGAGTTTTTTCAATCGCGGACCTTCGGGACGCTTTGGGTTGCCCAGCCCCACCGTGCGCCCGTTGACCCTGCTGTTTGCACTGGGTGTGCTGATCGTGTCGATTCAGATGGGGCAGATCATTGGGCGCTCGCCAGATGACTTCTTCGAGGCGATCCAACTGCCGGCCCTGGCGGTCATCGCCCTGCTGATCCTGCGCCGCCCGTATATTGGGCTGGCCCTGACCTTAGGCTCGCTGCCCATCACGGAGCTGCTGCCACGCCTGCCGTTCGCCACCTCACTCTTCCCGGTGCTCGGCGGCCTCACAACGGCCAGCTACATCCTTTCGGCCCGCTTCGGTGGTGTCACCTATCCGAAAATCACCCTCACGCGCACCCACATTTTCGCAATCGCGTTTGTGGTGTGGATGTTCATTAGCAACCCCACTGTCAGTTGGCTCGAAGGGGATCGCACATGGATGTTCACATTTATTCAATTGCTGGCACTCGTGTTCCTAACCGGGATCTTGCTTCGCGAGCCGCGCGCCCAAGAAACGGTGATGTGGCTGTTCGCCCTCAGCGCGGTGATTTCCGGTGTCGTCGCCATCCAAGAGGTACTCAGCGCCGATGAGTTTGTGCGTGGCAATGGCTTTCTGGGCGGCGCAAATACGGCTGTGCGCTACTTTGTGGTCGCTATGATCTTTTTGTTCCATTTACGCACCGTTCAAGACAACAACCTGCTCAAGCTGTTGA
The DNA here is from genome assembly GCA_010092805.1 of Chloroflexota bacterium. Classification (GTDB taxonomy): domain Bacteria; phylum Chloroflexota; class Anaerolineae; order Aggregatilineales; family Phototrophicaceae; genus Flexifilum. Next base: position 2,261 of record JAADYY010000366.1, read on the forward strand.
TCACGGTGGCAATTGGCGTTCTGGCGCTCAGCGCTATCTACACCTTTTCGCGCACAGGCTTCGTGATTTTGATGCTGGCGATGGTGCTGCTGTTCCTGGGATCGCAAAGTTTGGGTGGCGGCAAACGTTTGCGCGGGTCGCAGCTCAGTTTGCTGGCGGTGGCGATTATCGTCTTAACCCTACTGGTTCCCGAAGAATTTTACGTCCTCCTCGATGAACGCTTTCTGACCTCAGTTCAGGAGGGTACAGACACCGTCGGCATCCGCTATAACCTCTGGCAGACGGGGCTAAACATGTGGTTCGACCATCCCATTGCAGGCGTTGGGATTGGGCAGTTTGGCGCGAATCTGGGCAGCTACGGTATCGACCTCCTAGATCTTGACGAGATCGTCCGCGAAGCCGGAGCACATAACGCCTTCGTGCAGGTACTCGCCGAAACCGGTATCGTTGGGCTGGGGTTGTTTCTTGGGATGCTGTGGTTTGCCCTGCGCGGGCTGTGGCGCGGCACCCGTTCCCCAGATGGGCGTACCGCTTCGCTGGCGTTGACGTGGTTCGTGACCTTCGTTGCCTTGCTGGTCGGCTGGCTGACAATGCACACCTTTTACGATAAGGTCGCCTGGGCGTGCATCGGTATGGCAACCTACTTTGAGACCCTGGCCACCAAATCCAGCGAAGCCGCTATCGGCGAACAGGCGCGCGCAAGTCTCGACCTGACGAACTCACAGCAGCGAGAATCATGACCGTCAAACCTTCGGGAGCGCTACGGGTAAGCTTCGTCGTTGGCCGGCTGGCGCAGGGCGGCGCGGAAAAGCAGTTGGTGTACATGGCCCGCGCCCTGAAATCTGCCGGGGTCAGCGTGCGTGTTTACTGTGTCACCCAGGGCGAATTCTACCAGCAGCCGCTCCGAGAGTTGGGTCTTGCGCCGATCTGGTTCGGCCAACGCGGGAATCCGCTGTTGCGCGCATGGACGCTGGCACAAATGAACCGGTCATTTCAGCCGCACATCTTCCAGGCAACACACACCTACGTCAATCTTCATGCAGCCATCGCCGCGCGCCTGATCGGCAAGACCAGCATCGGCGCGGTGCGCAACAACCTAGCGCAGACGTATGTCAGTGCTGGGCGCTGGACGACGCTGTCACTCAAAATACCATCCGCGCTGATCGTCAACTCGCATCACGCGATGGACGAACTGCGGCAGCGCGCGCTGGTCAGCGAGCACAAGCCGCACCTGCTCACCAACGTGATCGATCTCGCCGAGTTCGACGCGAAGCACGCCCAATTGATTGATCCACCGCCAAGCACAGCAGGCAGCATCACGGTGATGTTTGCGGCGCGGCTCGTGCCCGCCAAACGCCTGGATCGTTTTTTGCGAGCGTTCAGTTTGGCGCGGCAGCGAGTCCCTACATTGCGTGCGGTCATTCTGGGTGAAGGGCCAGCGCGCCCGGAAGCCGAAACGCTCATCCATGAACTCGATCTACCGCCCCAATCGGTGATGTTTGCCGGGCTGCAAGCGAATGTTCCAGCTTGGCTGCGCCATGCCGACATCTTCGCGCTGAGTTCTGATGACGAAGGTTTCCCGAATGTCGTGCTCGAAGCGATGGCCGCGCGCCTACCCGTCGTGACCACGCCCGCAGGCGACGCTGGGATCGTCGTGCAAGACGGGATCACGGGTTTTGTTGTGCCATTTGACGATCTCGATGCCTATGCGGATCGGTTGGTGCGCCTCGCCGAGTCGCCGGCGTTGCGGCAGCAGATGGGTGAGGCCGGGCGTCAGCGCGCCAACGCCGATTATGCCTATGGCACCCTCGCCGAGCGGCTGCTCGTCGTCTATGCGCGAATCTTGGCGGAACACGGTGTCTCCGCTGTATCATCCGCTGTATCCTGACATCACGGAGGCCACCGAATGCGTGTCCTGACGATTACAAGTGAATGGCCCACGCCCGAAAACCCGGTACTGGCCCCGTTTGTGGTGCGCCAGGTCGAGTTTTTGCGCCGCGCGGGGTTGGAAGTCGATGTGTTTCCATTTCGCGGCGCGAAATCCCCGGCCCGTTATTGGCGTTACTGGCGACAGGCGCGTGCGAAACTCCAGCAAACCCATTACGACGTGATCCATGCGCAGTTTGGGCAGAGCGGAGTCCTGGCGCTACCGAAAACCGCGCCGCTCGTCGTCACGATGCGCGGCAGCGACGTGCATGGAATCATCAGCAATGTGAGTGGGCAGTATACGACTGCGGGGCGTGTGCTTCAGCAGGTCAGCCGGGTTGTGGCGCAACAAGCCGACGAAGTGATCGTCGTCTCGCGGCACATGATCGATCTGCTGCCAAAACGCGAATATCACGTGATCCCCAGCGGCTTCGATCTCGATCTGTTCCACCCGATCCCCATCGCTGAAGCGCGTGCGCAGCTCGATCTCCCGTTGGATCAGCCGTTGATCTTCTTCGGGGCCAATCCGGCGGTTAAGCGTAAACGCTTCGGATTGGCCGAGGCAGCCATCGAAGTTGCGCGTCAGGAATTCCCAGACATCCGCTTGATCCCGGCGCGGCAGATCCCACACGCGCAAATCCCCATCTACATGAACGCCTGTGACGCCCTGATTATGGTCTCCACCCATGAAGGCTCACCCGATGTGGTGAAAGAAGCCCTCGCCTGTGATCTGCCTGTTGTATCGGTGGATACGGGAGATGTATGGGAGCGTATCGGCGCTATTGATGGCTGTGTCCGCTGCGCCGATGATCGCCCAGAGACCATTGGCGCGGGGTTGGTGGACGTGCTGCGGGCACGCCGCCGCATTGATGGCAGCGCGATCCGTGAGACATTCGACGAAACGCGGCTGACGGAACAGGTGCTCGCTGTTTACCAGCAGGCCCAGCAGCGGTTTCATCGTGGCACCACACACGGCAGCACCGCAAAGGATGCGTCGTGAGGATCCTGTACCTCTATCAATACTTCGTGCCGGTGCAGGGGCACGGTATGACCCGCGCCTATGAATTCGCGCGCCGTTTGATCGCGATGGGGCATGATGTGAAGATGGTCACCTCAGCGGGTTACCTGCCAGAAGCATACAAATCACTGACAGAGACGACCGAAATCGAGATTAGCGGTATCCCCTGCATCGTGATCCCGGTGCCCTACTCAAATTACATGTCGTTTCCACAGCGGATACGCTCATTCATTCGCTTTGCGCTGATCGCGTCGTGGCGCTGTATGCGGCATCCGGCAGACATCGTCTACGCCAGCAGCGCCCCACTGACCATCGCTATTCCCGCCATTGCGGCGAGCCGTTGGCAGCGCATTCCGTTTGTGTTTGAAGTCCGCGACTTGTGGCCGGAACTGCCTATCGCCATCGGTGCGCTGCGTAACCCGCTGCTCAAACGGGCCGCCCGCGCCCTCGAATGGCTCGCGTATCACGCCGCGCGCCACGTTGTTGCGCTCTCACCGGGCCAAGCCGAGGGCGTCATCAAACGCGGCATCGACACAAATCGCGTCACCGTGATCCCAAATAGCGCCGATGTCGATCTGTTCGACGTACCAGACGGCAGCGGCGCGCCCGTCCGCGAGCAACTTGGTCTCACGCCAGATCAGCCGCTGATCGTGTACACAGGCACGTTCGGCTTGATGAACAACATCAGTTACCTCGTCGAAATCGCGGTGGCGATGCGCAGCATTGCGCCAGATATGCGCTTTCTGCTGATTGGCGCGGGCGGCGAATTCGAGAAGGTGATGCAAACGGCCCGTGATCATGGGGTATTAGACGACACCGTGTTCATCTGGGAGCCGCGCCCCAAAACCGAAATCCCGGCGATTCTATCGGCGGCAACGGTCGCGACTTCGTTGTTTCTGCCCGTAAAAGAGATGTGGAACAACTCCGCCAACAAATTTTTTGATGCGCTGGCCGCTGGCCGCCCCATCGCGATCAATTACTGTGGTTGGCAAGCTGAGATTCTCGAAGCGACGGGCGCGGGCATCGTTATCCCTGATCAGGATGCGACACAGGCCGCTCACGATCTTGCCGCATTTGTTCATGATGCCGAGCGCGTTCAGGCCGCCCGCGAAGCTGCGCGTGAACTGGCATACAGCCGCTTTCACCGCGACACCATGACCGCCCAACTTGAACAATTGCTGCGCCGCGTGGTCACAGAGGGACACTGACCTGATGCCGAATGCTGACGCACCCATCCTGATCACAGGCGCAAACGGCTTCATCGGCCAGCATGTGTGCCGTTATTTCGCGGCGCAGGGTCACACGGTGCGCGCCGCCGTCCGCACAGCAGATCGGGCGGTAGCAGCGACGGAATCCGTCATGGTCGGTGACATCGGGCCGCAGACTCAATGGGAGCCTGCATTAGCTGGCACGCGCGCGGTCGTACACTTGGCGGGCCGTGCGCATGTCATCAACGAGACTACCGATGATGATCCGCTGAGTCTGTTTCGCGAAGTCAACGTCGAGGGCACACGCACGCTGGCGCAAGCCGCAGCAGCAGTCGGAGTCGAACGCTTCGTGTTCGTCAGCTCAATTGGTGTGAACGGCGACAGCGGCACATTCACCGAAGCCTCGCCGCCCGCTCCCCACGCCGATTACGCCGTCAGCAAATGGGAAGCTGAGCAAGCTTTGACCGAGATCGCCGACGCGACCGGCCTCGCTGTGACCGTTGTGCGCCCGCCGCTGGTGTACGGGCCGGGCGCGCCGGGAAATTTCGCGCGGCTGCTGCGCTGGGTAGCGCGCGGGGTACCGCTGCCGCTCGCCAACACGAACAATCGGCGCAGTTTCGTCGGTGTCGTTAACCTCGCCGATTTTCTGCTTCGCTGCGTCGATCACCCGGCGGCGATGGGCGAGTTGTTCCTGATCAGCGACGCGGAGGCTATCTCGACCACTGATTTGATCCGGCAGATGGCCGCCGCGCTGGATCGTTCAGCGCGGTTATTTCCGTTTCCAGAGCCGCTGCTGCGCGCCGCCGGGCGCATCGCCAACCGCGAGCGCCTGATCGACCAACTCTTCGGTACGCTGGTGGTGGATGCGCAAAAAGCGCGTGATCAACTGGGTTGGTCGCCACCGCAGTCGCTGAGCGCCGGATTAGCCGATGTTGCGCAGTGGTATCGGGAGTACCATGCCTAGCGAAGATCTCATTCTCTTGCTGCTCGTCTACGGACTGACGTTCGTCGGTTCGCTGCTGATCACCCGTGCCATTCGTGCGTATGCCCTGCGCGCGCAGATGGTCGATGTACCGAACCAGCGCAGCTCGCACACCTTACCGACGCCGCGCGGCGGGGGGCTGAGTTTCGTGATCCTCTTCCCGCTAACGCTGCTGTTCTTCGGTTGGCGGGGGTATCTCGACTGGAACATTGTTGCTGCGCTCACAATTGGCGGGTTGATTGTCGCGGTGGCCGGGTACCTGGACGACCGTCGCGATCTTTCGGCGCGCGTGCGGCTGCTGTTTCACGCCAGCGCTGCGGTGATCGCCCTGCTGTTCATCGGCGGGATGCCCGCGCTCGATCTCGGCTTTACCGTGTGGGAATGGGGGCTGATTGGCCATGTCGTCGGGTTTGTCGGCATCGTCTGGATGATCAACCTTTATAATTTCATGGACGGCATCGATGGCATCGCCGCATCCGAGGCGATTTCCGTCGCATTGTTGGCGGAAATTCTGCTGATCGTCGGTGGCGTGGGGGGCGGCCTGGAGTGGGTGCTGTTGGCGTTGGCGGCAGCGAGCGCGGGCTTTCTCGTCTGGAATTGGCCGCCCGCCAAAATCTTTATGGGCGATGTCGGCAGCGGCTTTCTGGGCTTTGTCTTCGCTGTGATCGCCATTTACAGCGCACAGACCGAACGCTCCACGCTGTGGCCCTGGCTGATTCTGCTGGGCATCTTCATCGTTGATGCAACGATCACTGTGCTGCGCCGGATACTACGCCGTGAACGCTGGTACGAGGCGCACCGCAGCCATGCCTATCAACATGCCACCACCCGCTGGAACAGCCATTTGAAAGTCACGCTGGCTGTGATTATAGTTAACGTTATTTGGTTGGGACCGTTGGCGTTGATCGCTGTGCAGCTACCGGCTTTAGGTGTGGTCGCGGCCATTGTTGCGCTGCTGCCGCTCGCTGGTCTTGCGCTTTACCTGCGTGCAGGCACCTGATCCAGGCCGTTTATAGGCTGATCGGTGATCTTCGCTTCTCGAAATCATGACGAAGGGATTTTTCACGAATGAGCAATCATACCAGTTCGCTAATCTCGCCCTATGGCGGCACACTCGTCAATCTGCTGGCCCCGGCGGCTGAGGCCGAAGCCAGGCGTGTCTATGGCAACAGCCTCGACTCCATCCAACTGTCGCCGCGCTCGCTCTGCGATCTGGAACTGCTGGCCGTCGGCGCGTTTTCGCCGCTGGATCGCTTTATGGGGCAGGCCGATTATCAGCGTGTTCTCGATGAGATGCGCCTGACCTCCGGCCAACTCTTCCCCATGCCGATCACGCTGCCCGTCGACTCGCTGGATAACATCAGCCTCGACAAGGACATCGCCCTGCGCAATCAGAAAAACGAGTTGCTGGCGATCCTGACGGTCGAAGAGATTTACGAGTGGAACCTGGAAGCGGAAGCGCAGAAAGTCTTCGGCACCCTTGACCCCCGCCACCCCATCGTGGCCGAGATGCATCGCTGGGGCAAACATTACATCTCCGGCAAAATCGAGATGCTGCGCCTGCCGCCACACTACGACTTCGTCAATCTGCGCCTGACCCCGACCGAAACCCGCGCCCGCTTGGAAACATTCGGCCATCAGAACGTGGTCGCCTTCCAAACCCGCAATCCGCTGCACCGTGTGCATGAAGAACTGACCAAGCGTGCCATCGCCGAAGTCGATGGGGTGCTGCTGCTGCATCCCGTCGTTGGGATGACCAAGCCGGGCGATGTCGATCATTACACCCGCGTGCGCACCTACAAAGCACTCACCGAGAATTACTATGACACCGACCGTGTGCTGCTGTCGCTGCTGCCGCTGGCGATGCGCATGGGCGGCCCCCGCGAGGCCGTTTGGCACGCCATCATCCGGCGCAATTACGGCGCTAATCACCTGATTGTCGGTCGTGATCACGCTGGCCCTGGCAAGGACTCGAACGGTGAGCCGTTCTACGGCCCCTACGACGCGCAGGAACTGGTGCAGCAGCACAGCGAAGCACTGGGCGTGGGCGTGGTGCCATTCCGCGAACTGCTGTACATCGTCGATGAAGATCGCTACGAAGAAACGAGCAAGCTCCCCCCCAACGCCAACACGACGGCGCTCTCCGGGACGCAGGTGCGCGAGGACTATCTGAACAAGGGCCGCGCGCTGCCGAGCTGGTTCACACGGCCAGAAGTCGCCGAAATTCTCGGTGAAAGCTACCCGCCACTGCATCGGCAGGGTGTGTGTGTCTGGTTCACTGGCTTGAGTGGCGCAGGGAAATCGACGATTGCGGAAGTGCTCGCGGTGCTGATGCTCGAACAAGGGCGTCAGGTGACCGTCCTTGATGGCGACGTGGTGCGCACCCACCTCTCGAAAGGTCTGGGTTTTAGCAAAGAAGACCGCGACACCAACATCCGCCGTATCGGCTATGTCGCCTCGGAGATCGCCCGACATGGTGGGGTCGTCATCTGCGCGGCCATCAGCCCCTATCGTGCGACCCGTAACGATGTCCGCAACATGGTGCAGGACGGGCATTTCATCGAGGTCTTCGTCGATACACCACTCGAAGTTTGCGAAGACCGCGATACCAAAGGGCTGTACGCCAAAGCACGCCGCGGCGAGATCACCGGGTTTACCGGCATCGATGATCCGTATGAAGCCCCGCTCAATCCAGAGATCACCCTGAACACCGTGCTGCACACGCCGGAAGAAAACGCCGCGCAGATTCTGCAAATGCTGGGCGAGCGCGGCTTCATCCAGATGACGGCAGCCACCAGCGACCCCGTCTAAATCGCTGCCAGCGCCTGGGGTTGGGCGGTTCACCGCAGCCGTCTAACCCCAAGCCGACGCAATCCCTATGCTTTGCTCATCAACGGGGATCGATGCTACACTCAAGCCAGATTTGGCTGAACGAATCGAGATAGCTCAACCACAGCAGAAAGAGTGAACGCGATGCGCCCACAAGCAGTTATGGCTGGCTTGATTGCCGCTGTTTTCCTGGCAACAGTCACGTTTAAGGCGGACTCACCTGCCCTGGCTGAGACGCTGCTCCAGACCACACCGCCGTTGAACGGCATCAACATCTACTTCACCGAAGCGCAGGACGAAGCCAGCCGCTTCGACCGCTCCACCGATGGTCTTTCGCGCTTTGCCGGGCTGCTCCAACAGCTTGGGGCCAACCTCTTCACGCTCGAATGGCGCACGGGGTTCCCAATGGACGCCGACCTCATCGTCATCGCGGGGCCGAGGCAGGACTTTTCCCCAGATCAAGAAGCGCGCCTATGGTCATACATGAACAACAATGGTCGCGTGCTGATGTTGGCAGATGCTTTCGTGACCACTGGGCGCGGTGGCGGCGGTGTGCTGGCCCTCAACAGCGGTATTTTTGAGCTGATGTGGGCCGACTTGGGGCTGCGGGCGCGCGACGAAGTTATCGTCACCGAAATCGTCCAGGAGATCACCGAACCCGCCCCTGATGGGAGCGAGGAAGCGCCAACGACGACCGAAACCGGCACGCTCGCGGCAGATCTGATCACAACGAATATTGCGACGGCACATCCGGTCGTCAACGGTCTGGCGCAAGGGCTGGCTTTCTTCGAGGCGCGCCCGTTGGAAGTGGATGCCTCGCCGCAGCGTTTCACCGCGACGCCTCTGGTGTTCACCGATACGCGCTTTTACGGCGAGACGGATTACGGTACTTTCCTCAATACAGGCGAGTACAACTTCGACATCGGCATCGATTTGGCACCCGGCGCACTGACGCTGGCCGCCGCCCTGGAAAATCCCGACAGCGGTGTACGGATCGTGTTGGTGGGCGACCGCGAATTTGCCACCAACGGCAGCGGGCTGGCTTCGTCACCACCCAGCAGTGGATCGTTCATCTACCCGGACAACGTCCGCTTCTTGCTCAATGCGGTGACCTGGCTGGTGGATACCGAGGCGCTCGATCCGACGTTTGCGACCCCGGCACCGACCGCAACCGCAACGATCACGCCGTCGCCGACGCCAACCAACACACCCACAACCGAGCCGACCCCAACGCCAGCGGAAGCGTCTTGACGCGCTTTGGAACCGGTCAAAAAGCGAGCCAACCAACGCTTTGGGGGGGTTACCGCTCATGCGTGTCTTCAGTCTGCTGATTGTCGGCCTGTGCGGGCTGCTTCTGATGCTGACCCCAGCGGCGGGTCAGGGTCAGGAGCAGCCGCTCGTCGTCTTCGTTGAAGAACGCGAACTGCAAATGGCGTCGGTGACGGACAGCGGCATTGATGGCTTAACGCGGCTGGCACAAACGTTCACTGACCTGGGCGCGCGCACACGCTTTGTCCGCCTGCGTGACCCCTTGCCAGACGAGACGCAGGTGATCGTGCTGGTGCGGCCCCGACGTCGCCTGCCTGAAGCGTTTCTGGCCCGCATCTGGAAACAAGTGGAACAAGGCGCTAATCTGCTGCTCGCGCTTGATCCACCTGGGCATGTCGGCACCAACACGGAAACGGTCGGCAGCGGCCTGGATACCCTGATGACGCTCGACTATGGGATTGGGTTGCAGGATGGTTTTGTCGCCACCACCAGCTTCACCACCCTCACCGCACAAGATCTGGTGACCAGCTTCTTGCGCGTTAGCCCGGAAATCAACAATCACCCGGTCATCGAGCCGCTGATCACCTACGATGTGCCGCTTCAGGTCTGGGGTGCGCGGCATCTGCGCGTCGAACCGTTTGGGCCAGACACAACCGCATTTCCACTGTTATTCGCCGAACCCGTCTTCGCCGAAAACGACAACATCTTTCGCAATCAAAATCCGCTGCCGCTTGAACTCAACATCGGCAGCGATGATCAGGGCCGCTTGATCATCGGGGCGCTGGGTGAAAACGAGCGCACGGGTACACGCCTGGCCCTGCTTGCGGACGGCGAAATGGTGCAAAATGCTTATGGGTTTGGCCGTATTCCCGCATCCGTCACACCGGAGCACCCCGGCAACGTCGTTTTTGCCCAGCGGCTGGCCGCCTGGCTCCTAGAGCTGCCGCAGTCTGCCTGGCCGGAACTGCTGCCGCGCTTCACCTGGCTCAGACTCGATGGCCTGGATGACGACTGGAATCCAGCGCTGCAACCGACCCTCAACCCCGCCAGCGATGCCTCGATTCTCGCCCTGAGCCTCCAGCAAGTCCGTGCCTTTCGCAACGAGGATTTTCTCTATCTGCTGATCGACACGGCAACATCCCCGAATCCAAATGTACAAGTGGTCTTCGGTTTCGACTCACGCGGCGCGGGGGCAGCCGATACAATCGTCGTGGCCAACCGCGACCGTATCTATATCCAACCCGAAGCGGGTGCGCAGATCTCAATTCCTGATGCCGCTTTCGTCATCGCCGACTCAATTGAGCTGCGCCTGCCGTTGCGCGTGACGGGCATCAGCTCGCGGATTCCGTCGCTGTGCCTCAACAGCGCGCGGGAACTTGCCTTCCCCACCCCGCCGGACTGCATCGAGTCGGTCGCCGTGACTTCCATCGGAGAAAACGATCCAGCGGCCATCCGGTTTGAGAGTGACCTGCTTGTGACTGTGATCAGCACCTCGCGGATCAACCTGCGCAACGGGCCAGGTACCAACTTCGGCGTGATCACCACCATCCCGAACGGGCGGGTGTTCGCCGCCGTTGGGCGCGATGCGGCTGGCGAGTGGATTCAGGTACAGAACGCACGCTATCAGGGCTGGATCGCGTCGTTTTTGCTGGCACCTAACGGGGATTTGCAATCACTGCCCGTTGCGACAGAGTAGCGCATCAGTCATCGTCTCGCGGTGACGGGTCGGGGTGCTGCACACGGTTCCGGCGGATGAGCGCCGGGCCGTAAATGACGATGAGCCGCAACGGGCGGATCAGATAGTACAGGAATGACAGCGCACGCGGCAGCTTGATCACACCGCGATCCTGCGCGTTGGGATGCAGCCGACGCAGCAGCACCGCGCCCACATGCCGCAGGTATCGCAGCCGTGTGCGTCGATCCTCGATGATGCGCAAGTGCAGCAGGTAACGCCTGAGTTCCTGCGCTGATTTAGGGTGGCTCGCAAACAGATCACGACGCAACTGCGGAATCAGCCGCTGCACCACCCGGTCAGCAGTGATCAGCCGCACAATTTCATCTGGTAGGGGCACAGCGAGCACATCACGCGCAAGCCCGATCCCAAGCAGCATCACACGCATCATCTGCAGCCGCCGTGCTTCCTCGAGCGTTGCTGACCAATCGAAATCGGGGGATGTGCGCAGCAGTTCGGCGATGTCGCAGAGCCAAGCGAGTTTGCTCCACAAATGCCGAAAGCCGTGCCCACACAGATACAGTAAGTAGGCTTCTGGGCGGGGTGCGAGCGCGCTTAAGCCGAAGTAATCGAAGGTCTGGGCATCGCGCCATAGCAGATCCGGCGCAGCCAACGCGCCGTAATGACGCGGGGCCAGCCGCCAATGCACCTCAACGCCCACACTGCGATCTGCATCGACAAAGCGGTAATGATACTCCGTGCGCACATATTCCGTGCTGGGCGTGTAGTCCGCATCAAGCGTTAGGTCGAGTGATTGCAGCCGCGCTAGCGCCACCACGAGATCCCGCTCATGAATCACGACATCCAAATCGGCATAATCGCGCAACGCGAGATTGCCGTATGCCATCAGCGCGAGCACTGGCCCTTTGATCGGCAGCACCGGCACCGGCGCAAAGATCCGCAGCAGCTTGAGCAGTTCGCCGCTGAGTTGCAGCGCGCGGCGGGTGTTTTGCGCTTGGGCCGCCGCCAGTTGAGACAGCACCACCTCAGATACCCGCTCCGGGCACACCGCGCGCAAACTTCGATTGAGCAGCGGCCCCACTGCGTGGCGCTGCGCCAGATCTTGCAGATACACCCAATCGAGCGGCGCATCGAGCAGCGCGGTAATTCGATCTGCGATGGCAGGGGGCACATCAATCCGCGCGCAGCACACCAGCAGTTCGTCTTCAGGTCGCGCGAATATCGCCATACCGGGGAGCACTTACAGCAGCGCGAGCGTCGTCAGATCACGTTCGACCACTGCAGCCAAGTCGTTCAGTTAGGCCAAACCCCAGCGCCGCCGCAGCCGCCGAATCGTCACATTGCCAGCGACCTGCGCGCCGGCGCGCAGGTGCTGCGCTAACGCCGGTTTGGAGTGCCCTAAATTCGCATAGGGCGGTGCATTGAAATACCAATGCACCAGCACTTCTTTCACCGCATCCTGGAGACTGAGCGGCTCGATCATCGGCTGGTCGCCGAAGCCCAGCACATAGAGCGTGTGCAGCGGCAGCATCCCATCAGCGAAGCCGCCGCGCAGACGTTGGGTTCGTTTTTCGATCTGGCTGTAGACGCGCGGCAGTTGATCCGGCACTGCCCCCAGCGAGACCAACGCATCTGGCCACAGCTTGATCTGCGGCACGGCGGGCAGCACCAGCGGCATTGCATCGTCGGCAACGACCATCGTCAATGCATCATCGGTGATGAGCGGGTAGCCGCGCGTTTGCATGAACGCTGCCAGGGTCGATTTGCCCCACCCTGAGGCCCCAACGAAGCCGACCGCAAATCCGTTGACGGCGACCGCGCTGGCATGGAGCAAAAACAGCCCCCGTTGGTACAGCAGCATATTGAAAGCGACGGTGACCGTCAGGTTGGTGAGCAGCGCATTTTCGACGTTAGGCACCGGACTCAACATGATCTCGCGGCCATCACGCACCACGACAGTGCCCACCACATCCCATGCAATGCAGGCCATTTGTGGGTAAAACGTCCACTGACCGTTCACCCACTGCACATCAGCGGGCATGGCCCCATGATCATCGATGCGAATCGTCACATCGGGCGCGGGGAAGGGGTCAACCGGGGTCAGCTCTGGCAACTGAAGCTCCGATTGGATGTTGAGACCATGAGACACATAAAAATACATGAACGCGCCGCCCCCTCCGACCATCCAGCATGCGTTTGCTGGCCGCTGTTCGCAAGCAAGGATAGCAGCATTTCCCGGAAAACTACAAGCCTCACTGCTACCCTACCCATTCAAAACTCAAACTGTGTGTTTGGCAACCATCAAGTGAAATTGTTAAGGTTTTTCAGTTCGCGGAGCGGCAGCAGTTGATAACGCGCCAAATCCGGCAACTGCCCGATCACCACGCGCGAGTCGCTTATAACCCAGGCATGAGCCAGCAAGCGCCCATCGCCGCCGTACACAACGCCAATTCGGAGATCCGAAATCTGCCCGCGCCGCGCCAACATCGCCTGCGCCGCCAACGCCTGTGGTAAGCAAGTCGCGCGCGGCACACCACGCTGCGCACGCTTGATCGCCAACATCAACTGATCCACCCGTTTCGAATCAAGCGCGGCTGCACGGCGGATGTGCGTCATACGCGACAGCAGCGCCCACCACCGCCGGAATGGCAGCCCCCAAATCATCACCTGAATGAGCCACAACACTAGATAAGCTTCCAGCAGATACCCTCGCTCGGCTGCGGACAACCGAGTGACTTTATAAAGCGGATTCACGGTTCCGTGACCTTGATCAGCCCCTGCGCGGCCATATCATCCAACAGCTCAAGAATGTCGCGTTCGCAGCGTTCCGGCTCCACATCGTAGGCCACCAACACCGCCGCACAGATTCCACGAACTGCCTGCGGCTGTTGCAGCAGCTTCCACACATACGCCCCCACCGGAGTAAGGCCATAGTAAACACCGTTCTGCAAGTTGAGAATCGCGATTTCGTCGGCCAAATCGGTTGATACTTGATTGTCCGCCGCTACCACTGTTGAATCCAACGAGATCATGGCAACAATCCGCCCCTTTCCAGCAGTGTATTATAGCGCACGTCGCCAGTTTGCTCCGCCCTCAGTGTACCGCGAAGCGCTCGTTCTTAAAGCGCAGATCATACGGGCTGGCTATAATGGTCATAGTAATTTTATGCGCCGCGCAGATCAAGGCGCGCGAGTGCTTAGCCAAAGGAGTCCATGTTGACCAAGAAACGCCTCCTTCTGTTCGTGCTGTTACTGGCATTGACTACAGGCGGCTTGACCGCAACGGCCACCCCCATCGACAATCTGACGACGCTAGCCGACCATTTCCCTGAAGAAACCGTGATGTTTCTTTCGGTGCGCACCGATGACGGCTACATTGGTGCCCTCGACGAGCTGTTGAACCGCTTGAGCCAAACTGCCCCCGATTTGATCCCACCAGTGGGCCTCGATTTTCTGCTGGACGCGGCGGCGTTCGAACTCACAGGCGAGGGTTTTGCGACGGGCATTCGCCCCTGGCTGGGCGATTCGCTGGCGGTTGGCCTGACTTCGGCGGATTTCATGACAGCGCCGACCGAGTTCCCCGGCTTTCTGCTGGCGGTCGAAATCGATGACCGGGGCGCTGCCGAAGCTTTCGTCGAAGATCTGTTGGCCCAAGGGCCAGCTTTCGGCGCGCCGACAACCACCGGAGATTTCACCATCTACCCCATTGGCGATCCGCTGGCGCTCGCACTCAGCGATGAGGTGCTGCTGATCGGCCTGAGCGAGGATCTGCCACTCAGTGCATCGGCGGATACCCTGGCCGACAATGCCGATTTTGGCGCGGTGTTCGGCGCGCTCCCCAACGACAGCTATAATGTCGCGCTCTACATCAATCAAACGGAACTGCAACAGGCCAATACCGAACTGCTGCGCGAGCAAGGGCTATCGAACCCTTTCCTGGAACTCTCGCAAGATCTCATCGGCGCGCAAGCGTTGGGCTTCACGATCCTGGGCGGCGACTCGCTGACCATCGATGCCGTCACAATTTTTAATTTCGACGCTTACGAGGACATCGGGATCCCGCTCAACTTCGATCTCCCGGCTGCCTCGCTGGACTTCGCAGCCAATATCCCGGCGAACGCGAGTTTCGTGCTCCAAGCCACCGATTTCGGCCCCTCGACCCAGACTGGGATCGAGGCGTTCCACGCTTTCGCCGATTTGATTACGGAGAGCGGCGGGCTGGGATCGGCGTTGGGCTTCGATGCCATCGATCCGTTTGCAGCGCGCGAATTGAATGCCTTCGACCTCGGCGTGCTGCTCGATGGCCTCAACATCGGGTTCGCTGGGTTGACAGGGCTGAACCTGGAGCGTGAGTTCCTGCCGTTGTTCACGGGTGATTACGCTCTTTTCATGCAACTGCTGCCCGATGCCGACCTGCAAGTTTTGCCCAGCCTGGGGATCGTCTCCGAGACCAGTGATCCCGTCGCGGCGAGCGGGGTCTTCAACCAGTTGGTGAACGCGCTGGATGCTTACAGTTCGGACGTTGCCATCGGCAATATCGGTGATGCCAAAACCGCCGTCCTCCCCTGGCTGACCGACATATTTGAAACGGTCGAGTTCTTGCGGGTGCCTTCACTGGATCTGATGCTGGCTACTGATCTGGATCGCTTTGCCTTCGGCACACGCGACGCGATTACCGCCATCTTCGACAGGGCGGAGATGCTGGCTGATGATGCCGACTTCAGCGCCGCCAGCCAACACTTCTTGGCCGGCACGCAGCAGATCGGCTATGTCGGCATGGATCCGATCATTGATCTGTTAGATGAACTGGCCGCAACCAGCCTATCAGCGCGCCAGGCCGAAGATCTCGCGGAGGCGGCGGCAGTGCTCGACCTGATCGAAAGCGCTTCGTTCACCGGCATCACCAATGCCGACGTTAGTGTCGTCCGTGCCGTGCTCACTCTCAATCTCGTTGAGGCCGAATAGTTGACGGTTTAGCACATCGAAAGGAATCAAAAACCTTGCTGAAGAAACTGACACTCTGCTTGCTGCTCATCCTGGCGCTGAGCGCCGTGATCCCCGTTGGTGCGACCCCACTCGACGAACTGACCACATTGGCGGCGCAAGTCCCAGCAGATACCCAGGTGTTCGCCGCCTTCCGCATCGACAGCGATTATTTTGACACGCTGGAAAGCATCTCAGCCAGTATCGAAGCGACTATCGGTGCTGAACTGCCACGCGATCTTCAAATCGAAAACATTAGCAATCCCATCGAAGAAGAATTGGGCAGTTGGATCGGCACCACCGCTGCCGCAATAATCACTGATACAGCGCCCGCTGTCGCCGGTCGTGATGTGCCGGCGATTATCGCTTTTGCGGTTACCGACCGGACAGCGGCTGAAGCGTTCCTCGACGATATTCTCGACGGCGATGATTTCACCAAAACTGAAACCGAAGCCTATACGCTTTACGCTGGGGGCAGCTTCGATATTCACTATCTCGTGCGTGATGACGCCATGCTCATCACTTTGATGCCGGACATGCCTGCTGAAACACTCCTGTTCGACTTCGACACCAGCCTGGCCGAAAGTGAAGCGTTCATCGAAGCGCAGGCCAGCCTGCCGGAGGATGAATACAACATTTTCGTTTATGCGGATCTGCCCGCTATTCTGGGGCCTGTCGCGCCGCTGGCTGGACTTGCGCTGAGCGGCACCCCATTGGCGGGTGCGGACATTGCGGCGATCCCGGATGCGCTTGGCCCGCTGACAATTGGCCTGACCATCTTCGATGACCGTACGCTTGTGGTCGATGTTGTCGAACCCGTGATCGACTCCGAAGCGCTCGGCCTTTCGGATGCCCGGCCAAGGCTCGCGCTCGACTTTTTGTCGCTTGTGCCCGCCGATGCCGCCCTGGTCATCCATGATCGTGGGATCGGCAAAGGCTTTGTCTCGCTGCTGGACGGGATCGATGCGTTGGGCGAACAGCTCGACGCCGCCGGGATCGCCTTGCCGGAACTCACCGGTGCAGAAGTCGATGATCCGGTGGGCGAACTGATCCTCAACGAGATCAATATCGACGATCTGGCCGCTTTCACCCGCCTGACATTTCGCGGGCTGACGGGCCTGACTATCGAAGATGGCCTCGGCTGGATGACCGACGATTACATCAACTACCTGAGCGTGCGCACCGACGATGGCGCGCTGTCGTTCGAGAACAGTTTGCTGGTCGCCGTAACGGATGTCGAAGCGGCCAACGCCCTGTTCGCCGCGCTCCAAGACACCGCCGACCAGGTTAGCGTTGAAGCCACGCTAGAGGGCGACATCCTGGCATTAGAAACCGGCAGCACCATACGCAGCGTTCTGCCCCGCACCGATCTTGTCATCAGCGATCTGCTGATTGGGCAGACTGATGAGGTCTTTGCGGTCGGCACGCGCGCGGGGGTTGAATTCGCGCTGAAT
Source organism: Chloroflexota bacterium (assembly GCA_010092805.1). Classification (GTDB taxonomy): domain Bacteria; phylum Chloroflexota; class Anaerolineae; order Aggregatilineales; family Phototrophicaceae; genus Flexifilum. The sequence continues at coordinate 19,622 of JAADYY010000366.1, forward strand.
CCAACCGACGATAGCCTGGTCACCGATCCAACCTTCATGACGGCCAGCGAATACTTCCTGCCAGACACCGTGACGCTGTTGTATGCGTCGGTCGCCGCGCCTGCCGAGGCACTGCAGGGAGCGCTGCGCCAGATGGATCGCGGTGTGGCGGATGCTATCGGGCTTTTAGGGGTCATCGAGAGCGCATCGATCACTGCGACCAGCGCTGAGGAGCGGCCCGGCGTGCTGCGTCTCGCCATGACCATCGCCGGCGAGTAACCGCGCCCCTCCGCCAATGCTGGCGACAGGTTCGGGATGGGCTTGAGGCTTGGCCCATCCCAACATGGCTCATCAGATGCGCGCCAGCAGTTCCGCGATGGCGCGCCGATGAATCTTCCCGGACGCCGTTTGCGGCAGCGCCTCGAAAAAGTGGATGCGGCGTGGACGCTTGTAACCCGCCAACCGCTCGCGTGCGAAGGCGTCGAGTTCATCCGCCGTGAGGTCTTGATCGGGCGCAGTCACCACCGCCGCCGCCACCTGCTGACCCCACTCCGCGTTAGGCACCCCGACCACACACACATCCGCAACCGCCGGATGTGCCCGCAGCACCGCCTCGACCTCCGCTGGGTACACATTCTCGCCACCAGAAACGATCAAGTCGCTGCGGCGCTGCACCAACCACAGATCGCCGTCCGCATCCAGGTAGCCGATGTCGCCCGTGTGGAATTCGCCGTCACGCAACCGCAGATCGTCAGGCTGAGCGAGATAGCCGCGCATGATCGTCGGGCCGCTGACGACAATCTCGCCGTACTCGCCCGGCGGCAGACTCGCGCCATCTTCCCCCACAACCCGCACCGATGCGAACATCAGCGGCTTGCCGACACTCCCCGGCTTGCGATACACATCCGCCGGGAGCATCGTCGCCACCTGCGAGGTCGCTTCGGTGAGGCCATACGTCGTCGCCACTGGGACGTTCAAGCGCTCACAGCGCGCGATCAGTTCGGGTGTCGCCGCCGCCCCGCCGAGCAGGATCAGCCGCAGCGTCGGCGGGAACGGTGTATCAGGCCGCGCATCCAGCAACCGCAGCAGCATCGTTGGCACCAACGACACCTGCGTAATTCGCTCCGCTTCCAGCAGATCCCACATTGCGGCTGGGTCGAAGCGCTCGCTGAGAACAATCGTCGTGGTGGCAAGGCAGCAGCGTGTGACAATCGCCAGCCCCCCCACGTGATACAAGGGCAGCGTCAGCAGCCAGCGATCTTCTGGGAGGGTGCCCAGCCGCCACGCGGACGCGACCGCGTTCCAAAACAGATTATCAACCGTGATCTGCGCGCCTTTTGGTCGGCCACTCGTCCCCGAAGTGAAGACAATCGCCTGTACTGCACCCCGATCAACCTCGCCGGATAGATATGGGCTATCCGCCGCCGCATGTGTCGTCCAATCGAGGGTGCGTGCCGGGAGTACCCGCTCTGTGGGTAGGCCGCTGGAAAGCAACGGTTCCTCAAATGCCTCACCGACGATCACCGCACGGCAGCCCGCGTGCTCAATCTGCCAGCGCAGATCATCCGGCGTCAAGCGGGTGTTGAGCGGCACCAGCACTACCCCAAGCCGCATCAGTGCATGGATGAGCAGGAGGTAGGGTACGCTGTTTGACATCAACACACCGATGTGATCGCCGCGCTCAACCCCGCGCTCGATCAACTGCTCTACGATCCCCGCCGTCCGCGCGTTAAGCTGCGCATAAGTCAGTTGCTCGCCCGCCGCAATCAGCGCAAGTCCATCAGGGCGTGCTTGGCTCGCCGCCGCCAACCAATCCACACTACGATCTGTGACGATCATCCAGCTCCCTCAAAACAACACGGGGGCTTAGCCGCTGCGACTGTCCCCCGTTGATTGTCAAAGCTGTGCGTACCCTCCGGCGCTTACGGACGCCAGGGATACTTGTTGAACTCCGGCTTGCGCTTCTCGACGTAGGCATTGCGCCCCTCCTGCCCTTCTTCAGTCATGTAGAAGAGCAGCGTGGCATCCCCGGCGAGCTGCTGCAAACCCGTCTGCCCATCGACATCGGCATTCATCGACGCCTTCAGCAGCCGGATCGCCAGCGGGCTGTGCTGCAAGATCTCCTGTGCCCACTGCACACCTTCGGCCTCAAGCTGATCAATCGGCACAACGGCGTTGACCAACCCCATTTCGAGCGCCTGCTGCGCGTTGTACTGGCGGCACAGATACCAGATCTCACGCGCCTTCTTCTGCCCGACGATGCGCGCCAGATAGCTTGAGCCGTAGCCACCGTCGAAGCTGCCGACTTTCGGCCCAGTCTGCCCGAAGATCGCGTTATCCGCCGCAATCGTCAGGTCACAGACGACGTGCAGCACGTGCCCGCCGCCAATCGCATAGCCGGGCACCAGCGCGATCACCGGCTTGGGCATCGTGCGGATGATGCGCTGGAGCACCAGCA
>JAADYY010000367.1 GCA_010092805.1 Chloroflexota bacterium
CGTCGGTGAAGGCGGATTTCATGGCGGCAGCCAGTTTGTGATGATCCTCAGCGGAGAATGCGATCAGAGTCGGCCCTGCGCCAACCAGCGTCACGCCGCTGGCCCCTGCCGACTGTGCAGCGGTGATCACCGCGTCGTAGCCGGGGATATACGGGGTGCGGAACGGCACGATCAGCGGGTCGGTGAGTGTCTGCCCAAGCAGCGTGAGATCGCCAGTGCGCAGCGCTTCGATCAGCAGCGGCAGGTGACTGAGGGTCGTCAGCGCATCACTGAGGAGCACCCGTTCCGGCACCACGCCGCGCACCTCATCCGCGTAGGTGTCGAGTTCGGGCAGCACCACCACCGCCCGCAGCCCCGTGACAGGCAGACTCCGGTAGATCAGTTCGTCGGCGATGCGTGTGGTTGTCGTCAGGCCGCCCAACAGCGCTGTCATCACTTGGCCGCTGTGCCCACCAATCTGCGCCGCGAAGTCCCAGACCTGCTTGCGCGGGAACGGCTTGCCGATCAGGTTGTTGGCTGCGATCACGCCAGCAACCAGCAGCGCCGTCTCTGCGCCCAGCCCGCTCTGATGGGGGATCTGGTTGTCGATGCGGATATTCAAGCCAGCCGTCGCGCTTTCAGCCTGCTGGAACATGCGGATCAGCGCGCGGACAACAGGATGGCGCAAGCCGACGCTGTACAGGCCTGCGCCTTCGCCTGCGGTCTCGACGTGCAGGGCGTCGTCCGCGCGCTCGGTGATCTCAACAGTTGTGTACAGGCTGAGCGCCAGGCCGAGACTGTTGAGGCCGGGGCCGAGGTCGGTGACGGCGGCGGGTAAACGCACTCGAACGCGGCGCATGATCGGGTGAAGTCCTGTAGGTCAGTTCTGGACTTCGACGGCGGGCAGGTAAAACGTGAAGGTGCTGCCCTTACCCAGGTTGCTTGAGGCCCACACATCGCCGCCGTGCCGGTTGAGGATGCGTTTGACAATCGTCAACCCTAAACCACTCCCCGGCAGCGCGCGCACCCGCTCGTCCCGCGAGCGGTAGAGGCGGTCGAAAATTAACTCGATCTCGTCATCGGCGATGCCAATCCCCTGATCGGCAACCGAGACATAGGCTTCGTGCGTGTCGCCCCAGGCATGGACGGCAACCAGGCGGCTGGTATCGGCATCCGATGTGTCGGTGTAGAGAATCGCATTGTGCAGCAGTTGATAGGCCGCCAGATGGATCCGCTTGGCGTCGCCCATGACCATCGGCATCGGTTTTTGCACCGAGACGGCGATGGTGATCTGTTTGTCGTTGGCCATGTGGGTGAGATCGGCGATCACCTGCTCGACGATCTCGGTGAGGTCGAGCGCGACGTGATCCAGCGGCATCCCGGCTTCGATCCAGACCAGATCAACCAGCGGCCCGGTCACGTCGCTGAGTTTGGTGACGGTCTGGCGGATGCGTTCCAGCATCTTCGCCTGATCGTCGTTCAACTCGCCGACTTTGGGCACCAGTTCGGCAAACCCGCTGATCGCGGCGAGCGGGTTGCGCAGATCGTGGGCGAGCGTGGACATCAACGCCTCACGCCGCGAGTCCAGTTCACGTTTTTCGGTCACGTCCTGAAGCATCACCAACCGCTCTCCGCTCGGCAGCGTGGTTGCGATCCCGACCGCCAACCGGCGGCGGGGGAGACGCACATCCAGCGTTTGATCGCCGGTACGGTTGAAGAGATTCAGCAGCGCCGGGTTCTTGCGAAAGCGGATCTGCACTTTCTGGCCCATTATCGCTTTGACGGTCATGCCGAGCATCGCGGCGGCAGCGGGGTTGACCTGCGTCAGTGTCCCGCTCGCATCGGCGAGGAGGACACCGTCACTCCCGCGTTGCAAGAGAAAGGCGTAAACCTGAAGATCGATTTCGTCTGTTGAGTTGCGCACCATGATCTTCAGCTCGGATCGATGATTTCTTGCCAGGGCGCTGTGCCCGACAAGTGAACACGGTGACCGGATGGAAACGTAATCGCTGTGGCGTCGGTGCTGCGCTGCACGCTCACCCCATGCTGTGTGATAGCCACAGGTGCGCCCCACGTGAACGCGCCGCCCGTCCACACCTTGCGTGCTGAGATAATGCGCACGCCCAGCACCCGCAGCAGCAGATGCAGCGGCACCAGCCCCGCCGTATGACCGTGCTCGCCTAACCCCTGGGTTTCGTCGGCGTGATAGAATTCCGAAAAAGCCCTCGCCTGCTTGAGGACGGCGACCTGTGTTTTGAGCAGTCGTTTGAGCAGATCAGTCGCTAAATCAACACGCCCCGCTTCGATCAAGCCTTCAGCAATCAGTGTGAGCCAGAATGGCCAGACACCGCCCGCGCCGCGCGCATTCGCCGGGTCGAAGTCGATGTCTTGTGCTGAACACATCGTCACCCCGTTGCTTCGCCAGAACTGATCCGGATCGGTGAGATGGGCTATCAATACGTTGGCGCGCTCTGCCGGGATGTTGACCGCCCACAGCGGCAGCAGCCCCGTCAGATCACGGCGGGTGAGATCGACAGTAGCGGCATCAATGCGATACACGCCGACCAGACCCTCCGCACGCAGCCGGTCGATCTGCGTAAAGGCGGTCTGTGTGGTGTAGACGCCGCGTCCGTAACGCCAGGCAAACTGATCGGCGGTGGCCCGCTCATTGATGGGCGCGCCGTGCGCGTCGTGCCCGTCGATGTGGAGCGTCATCTGCGGCACATGATTGCCACCGCCATTGATCTCGACCAGCAGCCGGCTCGGTGGGGCGAGATCGAGCGCGATGGGATGATCTTCATCGCCGCGCCCGTTCGCCAGTACAACGGGATGACCGGGGCGTGTGTGCGTGTCGCGATCACGGTAGCCGTAGGCTTGCGCTGCGTCTGACCACAAAGCCTCAAGCGCGGATTGCAGGGACTCGATGCGGGATTGCAGCGCAAGCGCGGTCGTTTCGTCGCGCAGATAATACGCAATGGCGTGCAAACTGACCGCCTCCGACAGCAGATAGGCGATCAGATCCGGGGCTTCCACCAGCCGAATATCGGCCTGCTGGCCCCACCTCAGGCCGCGCGCGAAGGTGGGCATGAACGGGTACTCGGTTTGCTGTTCGGCCTGCCATTCGGGCAAGCCATCGCCATCGGCATCGAGATCCGACGCGAACCAACGCGCAAAAGCGCGGTGTAACCCGCTGGCCGTTTCGCGCAGAAAGGTATCCTCCTCAGTGTATTGGAAGATCCCCCAGGCCAAGCGTGCCAGGATCGGCATGATCATGAGATTTTGCCGTTGGCCCGCTAACCCTGGTTTCCCGTCGATCCAGCCGTCGTCCCGCTGGATCGCCAGGTAGTTCCGGACGATCCCCTGGGCCAACGCAGGATCAATAGCCGCGAGTCCCAGACCCGTCAGATACGCCAACGCTGGATTCTGGCCGCTCCACGCGCGCGGGTGATCGCTGCCGTCGCCGCAGGGGCTGAAGCCGCGGCACGGTTGGCGCGTCGCCACAAACGACGCCTGCGGCAGCCGCGCCGTTGCCCCGACGACGGACTGCACAAGCTGTTGGCACGCAAACGCGATGGCCGCGTCGGCGTCGATGTCGCCTGATTCGACAACCGGGATCGCTTGGGCAGCTGCGACGATGGCAGCGATGTGCGTCTGCCAATCTGCGGCCAGCCAATGCTGCGCCAGTTGCACCGAGTCGTCGATGTCGGGGCGGGCGGCGTGCATCCAGCGGATCTCGGTGGCGCTGCCTGGCGCGACGGTGACATCGATCATCAGCTTAGAGCGGTCGGATTCGCGGATCACCTGCCCACCGGCCAGCAGCACCGCCGGCTCCAGGTTCCCGACGCGGCTCATGTAAAGGCCGGTGCTGTCATCCGGCAGGGTGAGCGATCCCAGCCGATGTTCGCGGTTGTTGGAAGCGACAAAACCGATCAGATTCAAGCGCAAGCTGAGCGCGGTGTCGCCTATGTTTTGGAGCGTGAAGCGCCCGCCGATCGCGTGCGAATCTGGCACCCAATATTCTGCCAACAGCGCCAGCGTTGGGGTGATGCGCGCTTCGGCTTGTAGGTATCCGGGCGCAAAGGTGCTGATAACTGGAGGCGCAGCGTAGGCTTGATATTCGTAAACGCTGCGGCCCGCTAGCGTCCACATCGGGACGAGACTCGCCAGACCCGCGCGCCCACCGTAGCGCGTTTGCAGTACCAACGCCGGCGCTTCGACCGCGCCAAGCAGCAGCTCCCACACCTGATCATCGCTGTAATCGGTCGTGCTCAAGCGCGCATCCGCAGCGATTTGCAAGGCGAGCGGTTGGCCGGGTGTGAGCTGCCAGCGGCGTAGGGTGTTCATCGGCGAGGCTCCGTCACAATTCGCATCTGGCTCATCAGCCGCCCAATTGCCAGGTGCCGTCGCGTTCTTCAAAGCGGAACTGTTCGCCGTACAGGCTGTAGAGCACATGAACGCCGGGGCCGGCGGCATAATTGCCCGCAGCATCCACGCTGCCGCCGAAATAGTATTCATATTGGCTCACATAGCCGAATTCAGGCGTCACTGCCCAGCCCAAACTTTGGCGCACCGCATCATTTTCTACCCAAACTTTGCCGAAGCCGCGCTCTGGCTGAAACAACCCTTCCGGCGGGGATTCCGAAGGGGCAATGATCGGGTCATCCTCGCTGAAGGTATCCTGATAGATCGACCAGGAACCGCCGCCGTCTTGGTTGACGATCAAAACCCAAATCTCGTTGGTTGGCTGAATCCAGAACATGCGCCCACCTTCGAACAACTGCTCCGCGACCTGGATGGGCTGCGCGATGGGCGTAGGGAAGCCCGGCGGCAAATCGGTGGGGGGAACCACCACGCTACCCGGCGCTGGGGCGGGGGGTGGTGTGAGCGTCGCCGCTGGCGGGACAGTCGCAGGAATGGCTGTGGGTGGCAGATCCGTTGGAGGAACAACGGTCGGCGGGATGTCGGTTGGTGGCGTGACGGGTACAAGTGTGGCTGTGGCTGTCGGCAGCGGTGTGAAGGTGAGTGTCGGCGGTAGGGTGGGTAGATCAGTGGGTGCAGCCGCGACCACATCATTCTGTGGGGTGGGCGACAACACAATGTAAATCACGGTGGTTTGGCCGCTGCACCCGCTGATCAACAGCAGGATCACTAGGCCCACCAGGAGACGATATGGCATAAATGACTCCACTGCAGAACGCTGCCTGGCGACGGTTTGGTGCTCAGGCAGCACGCTGTTCGTTAGCAATTTGAACCGTTCGATGGTGCGCATTGTAGCAAACCCGCCGTGAGGCGCGCAACACACCGCCACGTCTGAGGCTGTCCATGCGTGTTCATTCAAGCGTGCTCAAGCGTGTTCAAGCGTGTTCATTGATGAAGGCTTCAAGCTTAAGCCCAGCATTATGGATTTAGGTGCTAGAATATTGCTGAGTGAGTATCAACGCCTGTAAAGAGTAGACGCAAACGCCATGACCCAGGTCACCCAACCCAAAGCCGTTACACTCAATAAGACCGAAGGGTATCTCGAAATCACGTGGATAGACGACCTTGTCTGTCGCTACCCACTGCCGCAACTCCGTGAAGCGTGCCCATGCGTCGAGTGTCGTGGGGGGCACGAGCACATGGGGCGTGCTTCTGATCCCGAAAACTTGCTGACCATCCCGCTGACTCCGGCCCGGTCGTACGCCATCGAAACGGTGGCGATGGTGGGCAACTATGCGCTTCAGCCCGTGTGGGCGGACAGTCACGACACAGGCATCTACACTTGGGACTATTTGCGGCATCTGTGCCCCGCCGAGGCTGAATGAGCCATGATGCGTAGCGATGTGGATTTGATGTCTTTGTCACCGTTGGCCGAACTCCACCAACTCCATACCGAAGCGCTCAGCATCTTCGAACGCTGCCTGGCAGAGGGGAATCCTCGGCGGTTGGAAATGTTCATCGAAACGCACATTCTGCGTGAACCCCCCGCGATTGAGCTGCTGCACGAGATCGCCGACGATCTGCGGCAGCGGTTGTTCATGCTTCAGCAGTATCACTTTGAGCTAAAAGTCCACATTCTGCGGGCACTGCACGAAGAATTCGACTTCGATTTGGCGACATTAGCCCCACCGGGCGCGCTGGAGCAGTATCACATGCTCAGGCTGGATGACACAATCGGCTACCTTGCCGATCAAAATGTCCGCTTGAGCGACCAGGAATTTGCGGCCTTGCGCAAGCTCCTCGAAACCGCACTCGAAGCGGGGGCACAGCGTTACCACGAGATTCGCATCACAGAGCATTTGCTGACGTATGTCAGCGATTGGCTGATGGGGCTGCATATTCTGGTGGCGCGCCGCCGCTGGGATGGCGGCGTTGACACCCACGGCCACCATAAACATTAACGCACGCCCCCACAATTTTATGCATTGTGCCTAATGTTTCGGCTCAGGTA
>JAADYY010000368.1 GCA_010092805.1 Chloroflexota bacterium
TCGATCTGCGCTCGCAATTTCTGCTCGATCCGGAAGTGGTATTTCTCAATCATGGTTCATTTGGGGCGTGCCCACAACCGGTTTTTGACTCATATCAAGCATGGCAGCGCGAACTGGAATGGCAGCCAGTCGAGTTTATCGGTCGGCGGCTGGATGGGTTGCTCGACGCGGCGCGCGCGGAATTGGCCGCTTATGTCAATGCGACCGTAGAGGACTTGATCTTTGTCACCAACGCGACGCAAGGGGTTAATCTCGCTGCACGCGCCGTCGATCTGGCTCCCGGTGATGAAATTCTGACAACTGATCAGGAGTATGGTGCCTGTGAGCGGGCCTGGGCCTATGTCTGCGAGCAAACGGGCGCGAAATACATTAAACAACATCAACCGCTGCCTGTGACCACAGCCGCAGCCTGGGTGGAGGTGTTCTGGGCGGGGGTGACTCCGCGCACAAAAGTCATTTATCTGAGCCACATCACCTCGCCGACGGCACTAATTCTGCCGGTTGACATGATCTGCCAACGGGCGCGTGAGGCCGGGATCATCACGATTGTGGATGGCGCGCACGCGCCCGGCCACGTGCCGCTTGATCTCAAGCAACTGGACGCCGATTTTTATACGGGCAACTGCCACAAGTGGTTGAGCGCACCTAAAGGATCGGGGTTTCTGGTGGTGCGCCCGGAACACCACGCCAAGATCACACCGCTGGTGATCAGTTGGGGCTGGACGGATGACCGCACACTGGTGAGCGCGAATCAGTATCAGGGCACGCGCGATCCGGCGGCGTTCTTAGCGGTGCCTGACGCAATCCGCTTCCAGCGTGATCACGATTGGGACACGGTGCGGGCGGCCTGCCATGATCTTGCGAGCGAAACGCGCCAACGGATTGCAGCGCTGACGGGCTTGCCAGATCTCGCGCCGGATTCGCCAGCTTGGTACATGCAGATGTTCACTGCGCCGCTGCCACCTTGCGACCCGGATGTCGTCAAGCGGCGGCTCTACGATGAGTTCCAGGTTGAGGTGCCGATCATCCCCTGGAATGACGCCCAACACATTCGTGTGTCGATACAGGCGTACAATACGCACGAAGACGCGGATCGGCTGATAACGGCACTGGAGAAAGTGTTAGCGGATTAATCTATGGAAACCATTCTGCGGATTCTGTCGTTTGCTTTGGGAGCGTATATCGTCTGGGTGACGATCATCTCGGCGATCAAGACGTTCATCCTGCCACGCAATTACAATGTGCTGCTCACGCGTGTTGTTCATCAAAGCCTGTTCGCCCTGTTTGCGTTCCCGGCGCGGCGCGCAGCGACCTTCGAGCGGCGCGACAAAATCATGTCGCTGTATGCGCCGGTGACGCTGTTCGTGCTGCCGTTTGTGCTGCTCATCTGCATTCACATCGGGTTTGTCTTCATGTATTTGGCGATTGAGCCGCTGAGCCTTTATCAGGCGTTCCGGCTCAGCGGTTCGTCGCTGCTGACGTTGGGCTTCTCGATGCAGGATACGCCGGGCGCACTGCTGCTCGAGTTCGCCGAAGCGGCCATCGGTATGATCATGGTGGCGTTGCTGATCGCGTACCTGCCGACGATGTACAGTGCCTTTTCGCGCCGCGAGATGATGGTCGCAAAACTGGAGGTGCGCGCGGGGGCACCGCCGTCTGCCGTCGAGATGATCGCGCGCATCGTGCGCGCGCGGGGGATCGACTATCTAGGGGAGATGTGGGAACCCTGGGAGGATTGGTTCACCGAGATCGAAGAGAGCCACACCTCCTTCTCGATCCTGGTGTTTTTCCGGTCGCCGCAGCCAAACCGATCATGGGTGTCGGCGGCAGGCACAATCCTCGATTCCGCTGCATTGATCGAGTCAACCGTCGATATACCGTTTAATGTGCAGTGCGCCCTCACGATCCGCGCCGGGTTCATCGCGTTGCGCCACATTGCGAATTTCTTCAACATTCCCTATGACCCTGCGCCCAACCCCGATGATCCGATCAGTATCAGCCGCGAGGAGTTCGACGACGCTTGCGCGCAGCTCGAAGCGGAGGGCGTACCGCTCGTCGAAGATCGTGATCAGGCGTGGCGCGATTTCGCGGGCTGGCGCGTGAATTATGATCGCGTGCTGTTGGCGCTGGCGGCGCTGACGATGGCCCCGTATGCGCCCTGGGTCAGTGATCGCTCGCTGCCACGCGGCCTGGTGAAGTCTGCGGTGAACGGGCGGGGTCGGGAAACGCTTGAGGTGTAGCGCTGGCGATCAAAACGGGGGATGATCGCGCGATCATCCCCCAGTGATTACTTGCTTAAACGGTCAGCGAACTACTCGCCGAGCACGAAAACGGCGGTCGTGCGCGCCGGGACGGTGAGTGTACCGCTGTCGGCGGCGAAGCTGGCTGTCTGCACTACAGGATCATGCGACTCAGCTTGCAGAGGGTGCAGACTCAGCGAGACACCTTCCAGATCGGTAACTGAGAGCATCTGCGCTTCGGGGGTGGCGTTGAACACCACCACGATTAGCTCGTGATCGGGATCGAGGTCTTCGCCTTCGAGATCGGCGATGCTCATGATGATCACGCCGGGCACCTGTTCCGGCCCGGTGTTGTGGAAGGCCACGCGCTCGAACACGGCGTCAGCAGTTTGCAAGCGGAACAGCGGCGAACTCGACCGGATCGCCAGCATTTCGCGCAGGTGCATCACCCCATTCATGATGTCATCGGGCGCGGGTACCAGCGCTGCCGTCTCCAGCAGCGGCGCTGTGACATCCCATTTGCCTTCGTTATCCCACGCCGGCGGCAGCCCAACGGCCCAGTTATTCGTCTGATAGGTGAAGTCCAGGCGGTTGAACCAATCGCCCGAATCGTAGCTGTTGCCGTCCAGCGATTTCGAGCGCAGCATGTCGTCGCCCGCGTGGAAGAACGGCACACCCTGCGACAGCGCGACGATGCTCAGGGCCATGTTGTGCATCCGCACGCGGTCAGCGACGGTGGCGGTTTCTGGCGCTTTCGCCTGGATCACATCAAAGATCGTCTCGTTGTCGTGCGCAGACACATAGACGATATGTTCCTGCGGATCGAGCGTGTAGGCGACCGGGAAGCCGTTGTAATCGAGATCCGCACCCGTGATCATGTCGCCGCTGGCACCCTCGAAACTGTAGTCGCGCAGATTCCCGGCCAGCCCGGCGCGGATCTGGTCGGCGAAGAGCAGCAGACGTGCTTGCTGTTCTTCTGGCGTACCTTGATCGAAGCTGCTGGGGTCGGTGAACAGGCCGTTACTGAAGCCCTGTTCCTGCAAGCCACCAAACGGGTTGCCGCCGCGCACCGCATCGCGCAGCCGGTCGTTGAAGGTGCCGATCCCGGTGCCGGGCAGGTTGAGCTGTGTCGCGTTGACCCCGCGCGTATTATTGGCGACCTCGCCGAAGTCCCAGCCTTCGCCATACACATAGATCGATGCGCCATCGACGCCATCTTCTTCAAGTGTCAGGCTGTCCAGCGCTTCGCGGACAGCGCGCATGTCCTCGACCATGTGGTGGCCCATCAAATCGAAGCGGAACCCATCGACCTGATAGTCACGCACCCAGGTCACGACCGAGTCGATCATCAGGCGGCGCATCA
>JAADYY010000369.1 GCA_010092805.1 Chloroflexota bacterium
CTGGCGGCCAAACTGACGCTTCCCCTCCGATTGTGCAGCGCTGCATAACCGATAGCCGCTGCGATAGATTCTGATAGATATTTTGATCGTACAATAAGTTCAGTAGTTTGTGAATTTTTGTGCAAGTGGGTGTCAGATTGGGTGTCAGATTGGGTATCAGATTGGATAGATAGAAGGAGCGACAGATGGACGAACAGAAAACCGAACTCAAGCGCCCGCGGTCGTGGCCGCGCCTGCTGCTCATCGCAGCGATGGGCATGGGGTACGGCCTCGTCATGATGACCATCTTCCGCCAGCCAGGGATGAGTGGTCAGGGTGCCGGGGTGGCGCTGCTGGCCTTCCTGGTGCTGGTGCCGCTGGGCATCGGCGCGCTGAGTGCCGCCACCGTCCCGCGCGCAGTACGCACACCAGGCCGTGTGATCTCGGTGGCGCTGACGACGGGCGGGATCTTCATGCTGGCCGCGGCGCTGGCCTTCCCCGGCGTGCTGCTGTGCGTGCTGATGGCCGCGCCGTTTGTCGTGATCCCGCTGATCATCGGCGCGCTGCTCAACTGGTATGCCAGCCGCCGGGGCGAGAAACCCAAACGGCAGTACGCGTTCACGGGTCTGGTGCTGCTGCTGCCGCTGCTCGTCGGCCCGTTCGAGGCGATGCTGGAGCCGCCGACCTGGATTCGCACGGTTGAGGACAGCGTGATCATCGCCGGGACGCCGGAAGCCGTGTGGGAGCAGATCATTCGCATGACCGAGATCGATCCGGCAGATCAGCGCCCATCGTGGTATCACACGCTCGGCATCCCGCGCCCCATGTACGCCACGCTCGACGGTGAGGGCGTCGGTGCGGTGCGGATGGGTCACTTTGCGGAAGGGCTGCTGTTCCGCGAGGAGATCACCATGTGGGAACCATACACAGCGGTGCGCTTCTCCGTCGATGTGGAGCAGAACGGCGCGAGCACCCCGGTGCTGCGGCAGATCGGCGGCGCACACTTCGACATCCTCGACGCCGGCTACCGCATCGAGGCCGTCGATGACGCGCACGTGCGCCTGACGCTCAACAGCACCTACCGCCTTTCGACCAACTTCAATTTTTACGGCGCGTTTTGGGCAGACTGGATCATGCATGATTTCCAACGCTACGTGCTGAACACCGCGCAAGTCCGCGTCGCCACCCTGCCCTGAGCGCCGCACCACCAGGGTTGATCGCATCAAAATCACCCTGGCGGTGGGTCAGGGTGGGTTGCGGGGGCGGCGGGTTGTGGCTAATATTGGGCGCTGGCTTGGGGGAGCCGCTGAAATGGTGTCACAGAGGAACCGAGACGCTTATGTCTGAACAACGCCACAATTACGAGCCGCTGCCGGATCATCTGGCGGATACCGGGCCAAACCGCCCCGTGCGCCCACCCATGAGCGGGTGGCGGCGCGCTGTCGGCGTGCTGAGTCTGCTGGGGGCGGCCCTGCTCACGGTGGGGACGGCGGCCCTGCTGCTGCTGCCGCGCCCCGCTGCCCCGCCCGTCGATCCTGGATTGGATGTCGCTGCGCCGACGCTCGACCCGACCCCGATCTCCACGACGATCCCCGCGACGGCTGCGCCCGCCGACCCAGTGACCGACGGGCCAGCGCTTGTCCCCGTCGCGGCCCCCTTACCGACGCTCAGCCCGGATCAGGCGGCGCGGCTGCTGGCGGAACCGCCGCGTGAGGTGCCCCCGGTGAACGCCGTCGCCATCCAGCGCGAGCGCTACAACCCCTTCACCTTCATCCCCGACCGCCCGCGCTCCGAAGTCACCGAATACATCGTGCAGGCAGGCGATACCATCTTCCAAATTGCGGAGCAGTTCGGATTGGAGCCGGAGAGCATCGCCTGGTCCAACAACCGCAACATCATCGGCGGGCTGCAACCGGGCCAGAGATTGAACATTCTGCCTTACGACGGCGCGTACTTTGAGGTATTCAACAACGACACGACCATTCAAGCTGTCGCCACCCGCTTCCGCGTCGCTCCATCTGTGATCATCGACGCGGATGTCAACGGCCTGTTCGGTGCGACGCCGGATACCGTGCTGCCGTTCGGCATGTCGGTGGTGGTGCCCGGCGGCCAGGCCGAAACAATCGCCTGGAGTCCGCCGGTCGAGCGCGTCGCGGCGTCCGGCAGCAGCGGTGGGGCCAATACGACGGGCGGGCGGATCTCGTTTGCCCCCGGCGATCCAGGGAGTTGCGGCCTGCAAGACAACCCCGGCTGGACGGGCATCTGGCAGCGCCCGGTGATCAGCTACCGCTGGTCGCGCGGCTTCACCTCGTTCCATACAGGCGTGGATCTGGCGGGGGCAATTGGGACTCCGGTGTTGGCCGCCAGCCGGGGCCGCGTGATCTTTGCCGGGTGGAGCACGTGGGGCTACGGCTTCACCGTCGTGCTGGCACACGGCGATTACACCACCGTCTACGGCCACATGAGCGCGATCAACGTCGGCTGCGGGCAGATGGTCAACCCCGGCCAGCAGGTCGGCGCGATTGGCGAGAGCGGTTTCGCCACCGGGCCGCACCTCCACTTCGAGATCCGCTACCTGGACGTGCCGCAAGACCCCACCTTCACGCTCGCGTTCTGAAATGAGTGGGTGCCCACGGATAGAGATGTGAGGCGATTCATTTGGCTGCTGGCGGGCACGCGCAGCGCAATCGAGACTGGGGGCGCGTGTGGCTGACAAACCCGGTGTGCGCGACCTGGCACATTTCTTGAAGATCCCTGGCATAAGCCCCAAACATTCGTTATGGGAGCATCGCTGCGGCGGCGGTGTAGGATCGGGCTGCCCAGCGAGCTTGATTGTAGCCATCGCTGGGCAGTTGGTGACAAGCTGGCCAGAAGGCTGGGTACACCATAGCGAATGGAGTCCGTAATTGATGACCTACAAGGCAACTATCTACCAATCCCCGCCGGGTGCTGAGATCTTCGGCGGGGCGGTCATGGGCATTTTCCACAGCCTGGAAAGCGATGTCCTCAATCCGATTATGGCGAAGTATGGGTTAACCCCTGAGACTTTCGACGCTGGAGCTTGGTACCCAATGCAATTGTTCTACGATGTGTTGCGCGAAGCCAGCCAGCAGAGCTTCACTGCGGGCGTCGCGATTGGTAAAGCAGTA
>JAADYY010000370.1 GCA_010092805.1 Chloroflexota bacterium
CGCTGCTGCACCTGCTGTACCAGCGCCTGGGCCATAGCGTCATACAGCGGCGGCATTTGCCTGTCAAGGCGTCTGCCAGCCAGCGGTAGCAGCGGGCCGGTGAATGACTCTGCTATGATGACACGGGTACGGTTATTGGTTAGTGGCAGCAAGTGAACGCTGAACACGGGTGTGAGCAAGTTCAGCGGCACATGGTCTTCCCACTCGAAGTGGTTCGGTTTGTCAACCATAGTCACCGTCGCTGGCACCGCCACCGGTGCGAATGCCGGTTTCACCCGCAGCTTACCGCCAACCGTAAGCTCACCTTCCACATTGGATAACAACGGATTCCATGAAGGATACGATTTGAAATCCGTCACGACATCCCAAACTTGCTGGGCAGGGGCATCAATATCCACCGATGCGCTATAGTCGCGTGATGAATCGCTCCCCAGAATATTACGGATTTTGCGTCTCAGGCTATTGATTTGCCCGAACATGATACCCGCGACCAGGGCTGCACCGGCACCGTTTGCGGTGCTTTCTGTGATGATACTCCTGAGCAATGGGGTATCTGCGAGCAGGACGAACACCACGTAAACGAGCAAAATCAGAATCGCGGCGAAGTCCATCCGGGTCTCAATCATGCCATTTTCGTCATCCCATGACAGTTGCGTCATGCGGCTGAACAAGATGAGGCCCAACAACACCCCGGTAATGAGCGACCCCACGACGGTTAGCAAGAATGCACTTTCAACGGCTACCTGGTACACCGCCGCGAGACCTGCCAACACCATGATGACCTGATAGAGGCGCTGGCGGCGCTTGATGCCGCCGGGAATGGGATCATGATAGACATCACTCGGGGCTTCATAATTCTGCTCGTATGCCTCCGTTGTGGGGAATGTCACCTCCGGTGGCGTCGTCCCGTGTACTTTCATCACCTCAATCAGCCGATTGTGCAGTCTGCGCCGGTCTTCAGCATACGCCGGCTGATAGTTGGCGGGATGCGCGAGGTTCGTTGCTTCGTAGGGGTCGTCTTTGAGGTTGTACATTTCGTACTCAACGGGTGCCCCCTTGAAGGGGTCGTAGTACACCGCGTACTTCCAATCTTTTTCGACGATGGCCCGGATGCAGTTCGCCGCCCCCCGTGTCGGGAATTGATCGTCCTCATAGGTGAAGTGGACATAGTCCTGAACTTCGCTCTCAGGATTCGCCAAGATCGGCGTTAAGTCTTTCCCGCGGAACTCGAAGCGTTCCGGGTTCGGCACCCCAGCAATCGCTGCCAGTGTCGGCAGCAGGTCAACCAGACCGGCAAACGACTCCGTCGTCTGCGGTTCGGGGTAGAGTTTGGGAT
The DNA here is from genome assembly GCA_010092805.1 of Chloroflexota bacterium. Classification (GTDB taxonomy): domain Bacteria; phylum Chloroflexota; class Anaerolineae; order Aggregatilineales; family Phototrophicaceae; genus Flexifilum. Next base: position 1,337 of record JAADYY010000370.1, read on the forward strand.
TGGAGAAAATCAGCGGCACATTGAGCGACTCACGATAGGTATTGTAGAACTTCTCGCGCATCTTGCCGTGCGCCATGCCCAGTTCGCCGTGGTCACTCGTGCGGATAACCACCGTGTCTTCCGTTAAGCCATTCGCATCGAGCGCGTCCAGCACCTTGCTAATCTCTTTATCAACTTTGCGGCACAGATAAGCGTAAAAGCGGGCGTAATTGCGTTGCCGTGTACGGCTGCGCATATTCCCGAGTCCGATATCTGTTACACGCCGAAACGCAGTGTGTACCGCAGGCTTGGTTGAGATATCCTCATCGACCGTCGGCGGTAGGTCAATCGGCAGGTTCTCAAAGTCTTCCAGCTTATAGCCCGCTTGCTCATAGATGGGTTTGCGCCCAAAGGGATTCTGGACGCCGCGCCCCGGATACCCCTGCGCATCATGCGGATTCACGAGGGAAACGATGAGACAGAAGGGCTTATCACCCGCGTAGCTGTTCAAAAAGTGAACCGCGCTCTGCCGGAATTGCTCATCTTCAGGCATCGGTTTTCCGGCGGCTGTGCCCGTGCCATCGACATAGCGCCCGTCATTGTTGATGTTGCCACCACCGTAATCACTGATTCCGATTGGATCGCTCATATCTGGCGGATTCCACTCCTGAAAGCCGTAGCGTTCCGCCATGAAGGGAATATCCGCGTCTGACCAGTAGTGGCGCTGCAATTCACCATCGTACTTAACCGGGCGCGACAGATGAAACTTGCCTTTTAGCACAACGTGATAGCCCGCTTCTGCCAGGACATTGGCGATATTGGGGGTATCTGGCGAGAGCTGTGCTCTGCTGCGTTGCCATTTCTCATTGGGATCATCGCAGAACAACAGGCTCTTAAGACCATGCTGTGCCGGGTACAAGCCCGTCATCAATGTGGCGCGGCTGGGTGTACACGCAGCCGTATTGCAGTGTGCGTTGCGAAACGATAGCCCATTCGCCATGAGGCGGCGGCGTGCTTGCAGGTTTTCCTCCGCCCAGCCTTCCGGCCAATGCATGACCTCGCGTTCCTGATCTGTGATGATGATGACAATGTTAGGTTTGTCGGGCAGGTTGGTTAATGTCACAGCGTATGTCCTCTTTAGTATGTATCTTACTCACCCATATTGTGGTGAATCCGTGTTGCGGCACAATCAACACCCGCGATCTCCGAGACGCTATCAGCTTCCGCTGATATGCTCAATATCTGGATCACGAGGTCAGGTTGATCTACTTGCAGATAGTGATGTGCGCAGGGGATGCGCCAATAACTGGCGGGCGATGCGCGGTCTTCAAGATAGTTGGCCCAAACCTCATCGGCCACAGCAACCGGCGAAACCGTATCTTCCTCACCCCAGATTATGGTTGTGGGAATGTCACTGCGCGACAACGCTCGCAACCAGTCGTTTTCATTAACACTACGCTCATCCAGATATTTGATGATCTCGTGTTGCACTTGTGTACCATCCTGGTAGTCAAAGATGGATGCATACGCAGCGATTTCGTCTTCCGACAACGGCAGGATGAAGAATTCGTCTATGCCAGTGGCAAGCTGTTGACCAGTGAGCAAGCTGGAAGCCAACGGCCCGGCTAGCGGATTGAGAAGCGCTTGTTGACCAACCGTGAGTTGTGCCAATGGCAGATAGACATTGCCATTGGTGATGACGTGATGGTTGATGGTGTAGGGGCGCTCATCGTAGTCCTGATAGATTTGCAGTAACGCAAAACCAACACTAGCGCCCTTGTCATGTGTCACGAGTGTGAAATCGACCATGCCAACCACTTCACGAATGTAGTAATCGACCAATTGCGCGTCGTCAAAGATCGAGTAGTCGAAGTCGTCAAACGGTTTGTCCGAGAAGCCGTACCCCGGTGTATCGAGCGCGCAGACGTAATGATCGTCGCGGAGACGTTCGAACAGTGGCGCATAATCATAACTGCTGGTTGGGTAGCCATGAATCAGCAATATGGCCGGGTCTTCCGGATTGCCCTCACACACATGGAAGATGTTCAAGGGTTCGAAAGCCGCGTTTTGTGGCAAGGTGGATTGCCATGAAAAATAACTGCCCTTGTCGCACCACTCCTGCGCTGCGGCAGGCGGGGTCGCCATGTTCGCATAATAACCTTGGCACAAATCTGATGCATCCGGCTCGTTGGCACTGACGCCAAAACTAACCACATTAACGAGTACAAGACTACAGATGATTACGACAATTCTCGTCATAGGTTGATGTCCGCTATGCTTATTTGGTACTGGCTTCGTTTTGTCGGTTGAATGCAACATCGGAGATGAACGAATCACGTTTACATCTCCGATCAGACCCATCTTGATGGCTAAGATAAGGGGATCACGATGGTTAGTTCGTAGCGCTCATCCTCGATTTATTGATCTTGTGGATTATGCAGGTAGCGCTCGCTGCCTGAGAAGCAGGATGCCCCAGATGAAAAAGCCCAATTCCACAATGGTGGATACAATCGTGAC
>JAADYY010000371.1 GCA_010092805.1 Chloroflexota bacterium
GTGGCGGTGCAGGCGATTGCTCTGCTTACGCCTGGCCATCAGCACGAGTCTGCCTACCATGATAAAATTCCGCTTTGCGAACATGATCTCGGCCCACTTCATTTGATCGGACGATTGATCGAACGATTGATCGAACGATTGATCGAATGATCAAAGCCGACGCTGCCCATTCAGGATATGGAACAGGAACAACATGGCTCGTGCGCACACCAACATCGCGGATCGTTACCAACTGCTCGAAAAGCTGGGCCAGGGGGGGATGGGGGCGGTCTACCGCGCTTTTGACCGCCTGACTCAGCAGATCGTCGCGCTCAAACAAGTGACGATCCCGGTCAACCGGCTCGAATTCAGCCGCAGCACTGGCAGCGACCGGCTGCTGTCCTTGGCGGTGGAGTTTCAGACGTTGGCAACCTTGCGCCACCCGCACATCATCAGCGTGATCGATTACGGGTTCGACGCCGAACGGCAGCCCTTCTTCACGATGGAACTGCTCACCGCCGCCCAGACGATCACGCAGGCGGCGCAGGCAGCCCCCTTCACAACGAAGGTGCGCTACTTGATCCAACTGCTGCAAGCGCTGGCCTATCTGCATCGGCGCGGCGTGATCCACCGGGACTTGAAACCAGCCAACATCATGGTGACCGCCGACGCGCAAGTCAAAGTCCTGGATTTTGGGCTGGCCTACGAAATATCCACACGCCCCAATGAGACGAACATCGCCGGGACACTGGCCTACCTGGCCCCGGAGATCGTTGTTGGCGTCCCGGCGTCGGTGGCGTCAGATTTGTACGGCGTGGGGCTGGTCGCGTATGAGTTATTTGTGGGGCAGCACCCGTTCGTGCGCTCAAACGCGAACCTGTTGGGCACCATGCTCCAGCACACCCCAGATACCCACAGCCTGGATCCAGCGCTGGCCGATCTGCTGGATCGGCTGTTGGCGAAACAGCCCGACGCCCGCCCCGCCCACGCCGACGCGGTGATCGAGGCGTTGTGCGCTGCCACCGGGTACCCCCCACTCACCGAAACCGCCAGCATCCGCGAAAGCTACCTGCAAGCCTCGACGTTTGTGGGGCGGGAACAGGAATTGCAGCAACTGCTCGCTGCACTGGCGGATTTGCGTGGCGGGCAGGGAGCGGCGTGGTTGATCGGCGGGGAGAGCGGGGCCGGTAAATCGCGGCTGCTGGCCGAACTGCGCATCCGCGCGCTGGTGGCGGGGGTGACGGTGGTGCGCGGCCAGAGCGTTGAGAATGGCCGCCTGCCGTATCAACCCTGGCGCGATGTGCTCCCCCGCTTGATCCTGGCGGTCGAACTGAGCGATCTGGAAGCGAGCATCCTCAAGGCCGTCGTCCCGAACATCAGCGATCTGTTGGGCCGTGCGCTGCCCGATGCCCCCAGCCTCACCGGGCGGAGCGGTCAGGAGCGCCTGGCCCTCACCATCGCGGAGGTGTTCCGCCGGCAAACCGCCCCGGTGCTCGTGCTGCTGGAGGATTTGCAGTGGGCGGCGGAAAGCCTGACGCTGCTGGAACAATTGCTGGCCGTGCATGACCAGATCCCCAACCTGCTGATCGTTGGGACGTACCGCAGCGACGAACAGCCCGATCTGCCAGCGCGGCTCAGCGGGATGCAGCCGCTGCTGCTCACACGCCTCGACGAAACCAACATCGGCGCGCTGGCCGCCTCGATGCTGGGTGACGACGCGCGTCAACCGGAGCTGGTGAGCCTGTTGCAGCGCGAAACCGAAGGCAACGTCTTCTTTCTGGTGGAAGTGGTGCGCGCGCTGGCTGAACGGGCCGGCAGGCTGGCCGACATCGCGGCCACACCGCTGCCAGAGACGGTTTTTGCCGGGGGCGTCCAGCAGATTGTGCGCCGCCGCCTGAGCCGTGTACCCGGCTGGGGCAGCGACCTGCTCAACCTGGCAGCCGTCATCGGGCGGCAGATCGATACGGCGGTGCTGCGTCACCTGCACCCGGCTGCGGATGTGGCGGCGTTTTTGTACGCCTGTGAAGCGGCGGCAGTCTTCACCGTGCAAAGCGACGGGCAGGGTAATGGCTGGCAGTTCGCGCACGACAAGCTGCGCGAGACCGTGCTGCGTGATCTGCCAGCCGCCGACGCCGTGGCGCTGCATCGTCAGGTCGCTGAGGCGCTGGAGGCCCTGCACCCGACGATTCGGCCTACGATGAGGCGCTGTTGGAACACTGGCATCAGGCGGGCGACCTGGATAAAGAAATCGCCTATCTTGGCCCCGTCGCGGATCGATTGGTGCAGCGCCAACCAGATTATAAGTTGGCCCAGCGACTGCTGGAACGTGGCCTCAGCCAATTGCCAGAAGACGACCCGCGTTGCGTGAAACTGCTTGTCGAATTGTCGGAATCGCGACTGCGCCTGGGAAATCCAGATGAGGCACGCGATCAGGCCCAGCGTGCGCACAAGCTCGCAACAAAACTGGGTGATCAAGCAGGGGTTGCGGCAAGTTTGAGGCGACTTGGGAGTGTGCACCACGAAGTGGGTGACTTTCCCGATGCAATCGCCGCCCTTCAGCAAAGCCTCGTACTTAGTCAAGCTTTGAACGATCAAC
>JAADYY010000372.1 GCA_010092805.1 Chloroflexota bacterium
CGTCACTGCTGCTCAGTGCGCGAGCTGTGGCAGGCGATAGATGCCCATCGCATCGCGGACGGCGGCCATCGTCTCGCGGGCTTGCTGGCGCATCCGCTCCGTTCCGGCGACCAGCACTTCCTCGACCAGGCCGGGCTGCGCTTCGTACTGCGCACGCCGTTCGCGCATCGGCTCCAGGAAATTGTTGATCGCCAATGCGAGCTTTTTCTTGACCTCAACATCCCCAACCGTACCCTGCTGATAGCGTTCCTTCAGGTCGTTGATCTCGTCAACATTCGGGTTGAAGGCGTCGTGATAGATGAACACCGGGTTGCCTTCCACACGGCCCGGAATATCGGCGCGGACGCGGTTCGGGTCGGTGTACATGCCGCGCACCTTCTGGTTGACCGTTTTCTCATCATCCGAGAGAAAGATGGCGTTGTTCAGTGACTTGCTCATTTTCCCCTGGCCGTCGGTGCCGATCAGGGAGGGCACGTCGCCGACCATCGTATCCGGGACGGGGAAGACCTCGCCGTACAGATAGTTGAAGCGCCGCGCGATCTCGCGGGTGACTTCCACGTGCGATTCGTTGTCCTTGCCGACGGGCACCAGATGGGCGCGCGGCAGCAGAATATCGGCGGCTTGCAGCACCGGGTAGCCCAGCAGCCCGAACGGCATCGACTCCATGTCGGCGGCCTTCGCCATGTCTTTCAGGCTGGGGATGCGCTCCAAACGCGGCACCGTGACCAGCATCTCGAAGATCAGGTTGAGTTCGAAGGTCTCCGGGACTTCGCTCTGCAAAAAGATCGTGCTGCGCTCTGGGTCGATGCCCACGGCCAGATAATCGAGCACCGCATCGCGGATGTGCTGCCCCACCTGCGCGATATTCTCTTTTTCCGGCCTGGTTGTCAGGGTGTGCAGGTCGGCGACGATGAAAAAGCAGTCGTATTCGTCCTGCAGCCGGATGCGGTTGCGCAGCGAGCCGACGTAGTGGCCGAGGTGCATCCGCCCGGTGGGGCGGTCGCCGGTGAGAATGCGTTTTTTGGGTTGGGTCATAAGTTTTCTCCGTTCACCTCTATACACCTGATGTTGCGATCAGGCGCGGTGATGATTGTCGAGCGTGCTGGCGCTGTTCCCGTAAACCATGCGGCGCACGCCCTCCGCCGTCAGGAAATCGTGCGGCCAGCCCAGCTCGATCTGGCTGATCTCGTTGAGGCGTGCCACCTGCTCCGCCGTGAGTTCAAATTCCAGGCAGCCGAGGTTTTGCGCGAACTGATCAAACTTGCGCGCACCCAGAATCGGGATGATTGGCGTATGGCTGGGGGCATTCACAGGCGAGGACGGTACGCTGGTCTGCTGGCGCACCCAATTGATGGCGACCTGCGTGGGGGGCCGCCCGATGTCATCGGCGATTTGCCCCAGGGCGGCAGCGATGGTCAGGTTGCGTTCGCTGGTGCCGCGCATCCGGCGCGCTTCGTCGGTTTGGCGGTTGTATTTGCCTGTGAGCACGCCGCCCCCCAGCGGTGACCACGCCGCCACCCCAATATCGAGCGCGCGGGCCATTGGCAGCAGGTCGCGTTCTGGGTCGCGCTGCACCAGGCTGTATTCGATCTGCAAGCCGATGAAGGGTGCCCAGCCGCGCAGTTCGGCCAGCGTCTGCGCCCGCGCGATCACCCAGGCAGGCGAATCCGAGATGCCGATGTACATCACTTTGCCGGAGGTGACCAGATCGTCAAACGCACGCATGATCTCGTCAACGGGCGTGGTGTAATCCCAGGCGTGCAGCCAGTAGAGATCGACGTAATCGGTGTTCATGCGCTTGAGGCTGGCTTCCAGCGCCCGGATCATGTTTTTGCGCTGGTTGCCGCTCGCGTTCGGATCTGCGGGGTTCATCGAGAGGCTGTATTTGGTGGCCACCACGAAATGATCGCGGTCAGCGGCGATGAATTCGCCGACAAATTCTTCGGCGTGGCCGTCGGTGTAGCGGTTGGCCGTATCGATAAAGTTGCCGCCGGCTTCGGCGAAGCGGTCGAAGATGCGGCGGCTGTCATCTTTCGGGGCACCCCAGCCCCACGCCTCGCCGAATGTCATCGTCCCCAGCGCCAGCTCCGAGACTCGCAGCCCGCTGCGTCCCAGCAGTTTGTATCGCATGATTGGAGTCCTTTTGAATTGCATGATAGCTGGGTGTATTATGCCCGCAAACCGCCGATTGAGCACCCGCACGTTCGCTCCAGGCGGTGCATTCGGATTCTGGGGCAAGCAAGGCACGCGGCCCTGGGCGAGGGGGAGGCACGGTATCTGGTATAGCCGCTAAATCAACATATATGTACAAATTATATTAACCCCTCTCCCGCAGCTTCGCGGGCAGAGGGTTGGCGTGCAGCGCCGGGGTGAGGGCGATACCGGGCCACAAACGACCAAAACCACAGAACAAATTTGATGCGATTGCCCTGGGCGCGGTGCGGAACTGTCAGTTTAGCCCGCGCCGGGATCGGGTATCATGGGGGGGACATTCGGCAAGCTGCGAGGGGGGTATGGCGGAGATCGCTGCATCATCTGAAGTTCATGCGCGGGATCAAGCGCGGCAAAGCGTGGGCGCGGTCACCTGGATCGGGCGGCTGCTGGTCGCGGCGGCGCTGATTGCGCTGGTTGTCGTGATCGGGCGCGCACTGATCCTGTTCGTCGATCACGCGGCGGCGGCGCTCGATTATCCGTACACGCTCAATTACGGCGAAGGCCCGCTGCTTGATCAAGCGGTGCGGCTGGCCAACGGCGTCGATCTCTACCCGCCGGATCTGTCAGCGCCGCCGTACACGATCACCAACTACCCGCCGCTGTACATCCTGGCGCAGACGCCGTTCCTGGCGGAATACGGCCCGGCGTTCTGGTACGGGCGGCTGATCGCGCTGGCGAGCGCCGCCGCCGCCGCTGTGCTGATCGCGCTGACGATTCACGCGCTCACCCGTGATGCGCTGGCTGCGCTGATCGGCGGGGCGCTGCTGCTGACGATCCCGTATGTGCTGCATTGGGGGCCGCTGGCGCGCATCGACTCGCTGGCGTTGGCGCTCAGTTGGGGCGGTCTGTTCGTGATCGCGCGCTGGCCGGAGCGCTGGGCGGCGCTGCTGCTGGCGGCGCTGCTGCTGACGGCGGCGGCCTACACCCGGCAGACGTATCTGCTGGCCGCGCCGCTGGCGGTGTTCGCGTGGCTGATCGGGCGCGGGCGCGTTTACCGGGGGCTGGTGTTCGCGGTGCTGTTCGGCAGCCTGGTGCTGGGGATCTTTGCGGTGCTGACCGTTGCTACGCGCGGCGGCATCTTCTATCACCTGATCACGGCCAACGTCAACGCGCTCGACCCCAACCTGATCACCTTCTACGCCGACGAGATCGCTAATCACCTGCCGATCTTCGTGGTCGGCGGCGGCTTATTGATCATCAGCGGCTTGATCTTCGCGCTGGGCCGCGTGATCTGGCGGCGGCGCTTCCCGCAAGCTCAGGTGTGGTGGTTGGCGGCCCCCTACCTGATCGGGGCGGCGCTGGCCGCGCTAACGATTAGCAAAGTGGGTTCGGACATCAACTATCTGTTCGAGGTGGTGGCGGCCTGCTGCCTGACGGCGGGGCTGTGGGTGGCGTGGCTGCGGCGCTGGCCGCCGCTCCGTGCCGCCGTGATGGCGCTGATCGCGGTGCAGGTCGTGATGGCGACGGCGCTCAGCGAGGCGCGCTACTACCCGATTCTGATCGAGCGCACCCGCGAAGATCGGCGGGCACAGGTCGCTGAGCTGATGCAGACGATCACGACCGCTGCCGGGCCAATCCTCGCCGATGAGCATATGGGGCTGCTGGCGCTCAGCGGCCAGCCGATCCAGTTGCAGCCATTCGAGATGAGCCAATTGGCGCAGGCCGGGTTGTGGGATCAAGCCGGGTTTGTGGCGGCGCTCGAGCGCGGCGACTACCCCACCGTGATGCTGTACCAGCCGTACCGGAATCCGGGTCTGCGCTTCGAGCGCTGGACGCCAGAGATGCTCAACCAGATCAACGCCAGCTACCGGCCCGCTCTGCAAACCGCCGAGACCATCGTCTACACCCATATTGATCGCTGAGGGGGCTGCACTGCGCCTGCCCGACGATCCGCGAGAGGTGCGTTGCTGTGCGGGGTGGCCTGTGCTAACATTCGTTTTCGTGTAGTTTGGCTAGACATCTAACGCGAGGACAGCTCGCGGGGAGCTGTGCGGCATGAGACGACGTTCGCTGCTGGTGGTACTGCTGCTCAATGTCTTGGTGACGTTGGGTGTGTTGGTGATCGCGCTGCAAGTGCTCAACCCGCAAAGCGGCGGCGGGTCGCCCAACAGCATCGTGATCACGGTGCCGGTGATCGTCACCGCCACAACCGATCCCAACATCACCCCCAATGTGATCGTGATCACGGCGACGCTGCAACCCGGTCAGGTGCCGTTGCCGTCGGAAATCGAGACCGAAGTCGCGGCTAACCCGAACCCAGCGGTGGATCTGTCGCCGGGTGCGACACTGCCGGGCGGGGGCGCGCCAGACGCTGGCGCACCAGAAGCGACGGGTGAGGCGGCACCTGGTGCGGGCGCTGCGGCTGCCGGGGCGCTGCCAGAAAACTGCATTCTGCATGTGGTGGAGGCGGGCGATACGCCGTTCGGCATCGCCGAGATCTACGGCGCGGACGGCTTCGATCTGATGACGGTCAATCAACTCACCGAAGAGCTGGCGAGTAACTTGCAAATCGGCCAGGAGCTGATTGTGCCGCTGGAAGGCTGCACGTTGATCACGCAGATTGAGGATGCGACAGCCACTCAGGACGCGATCATCGCGCTGACGCCGACCGAAACGTTCACCATCACACCCACATTCACGCCGACGGGGACGCTGCCTTCAGCCACACCGACGCCGACACTGACGCTGACGCCGTCGCTGACGACCACGCCCAGCCCGACGATCACGCCGAGTATCACGGTGACTACGTCGAACACACCGACGTTTACGGTGACGCCGTCGCTCAGCCCGACGTTCACGCTGACGCCAACGCCGTCGCTGACCCCAACGCCAACCTTCACGCTCACACCGTCAGATACGCCGACGGCCACCCTGCCGCCGACCGCCGCTAACGCGCAGGTCACGATTGTGCAGGTGACGGGCGTCGGCGACATCACGACGGAAGAGATTCAGATTCGCAACGATGGCCGCTCCATCGATCTGTCTGGGTGGACGCTGCGTGACGCGCAGGGCAACACCTACACCTTCGGGCAGCAGTTCCTATTTGAGGGCGGATCGCTGCGGCTGCGCACGGGGGGCGGTGAAAACACGCCGGTTGTGTTGTTCTGGGGGCGCAGCGAGGCGGTGCTCTCATCGGGCGACACGCTGACGCTCACCGACGATGACGGCAGCACCCAGGCGACGTTCATCGTGCCATGACAGGGGCCGCTCAGGCGATTGCCGACAGCGCGAGCGTCGGCAGTGGTAAACAGGCAAATGATTGTCAAATGATTGATGAGGTTTGTGCAGCATGAGCTACAGCGACGACTCAATTCGGCGGGCGATGGACAGCGGCGCGTTCGATAACCTGCCGGGGGCGGGCAAGCCGCTCAACCTCGACAAGAATCCGCACGCACCGGACGAGTGGGAACTAGCGTATAAAATCATGAAGGACAATGATTTTGCGCCGGAATGGATCGAACTCGGCAAACAACTGCGTGCTGAAGAAGATGCGTTGCGCAAAGCGGTGCGGCGCGCGGTCGGGGGCTATCGTCAGGCGCTGGCCGCCGCTGTGACCTCACCGTCACCGGAGCGGCAGCGGGCGCAAGCCGAGGCGGATTGGGCGCGTGTGTGCGCGGATTTGGGTCAGCAGGTGGCGGCGCACAACAAGAAGCTGCTCAGCTTCAACCTGAAAGTGCCGCCGGGAATCGAGCAGCGGGCACTGCTCAGCCTCGACCGGGAGCTGCGCAAGCTGGGCCTATAGCAGAACGCGCGATTTTTGGGTGGTGGCGCGAGATCAGAGAGACACAGATGCGGTCTGTGTCTCTCTGCCGAAATGCGCATACAGCGCTCACCGCGCGGTGAGCAGAATTTGGCGGGCGTTAGCGGCGGTTGACGTCGCTGGTTTCGCGTTCCGCTTCAGCGTTGACCTGTTCGCCTTCGCTGCCTTCGTTCAGCGAACGCTCTTCCTGCTTGCGGCCCGAATCCAGCCCACGCCGGAAATTGGCGACAGCGCTGCCCAACTCGCCGCCGATGCGCGAGACGCGCCCCACGCCGAACAGCAGCACCACGATGATCAGGATGATGATCAGCTCAGTTGGCCCAAGAGACATGCAGTTTTGTCCTTATCTTTGCCCAAACGTGTCCGGATTATAGCACATTCCATCGCCCGCCAATACAACTGTATGCCCAGATCAAGCCGGGGTACCCAGGAAAAAGAGGATGAAGGCAACGAAAAACACCAATAGCAGAATCAGCGGGGTTTGCAGCGCCAGCAGCAGCACGATCAGCAAAATGATTAATTCGGCAGGGCCGATACCTACGTTCATCGAAATTATGCGGCGGAAACCACCTGCTTCAGCGGGTGGAGGCAGCCGCTTCTCCTTTCTTGTAGCTGTATCCGTCTGATAAACCACGTTGCA